>CAVQCU010000227.1:0-4912 GCA_963710995.1 uncultured delta proteobacterium | reverse complement strand
TATCCAAAGCATAAGCAAGAACCTTGGCCGTTGATAAACCGATTAAAAGAGATCCGATTAAGCCGGGACCGCGGGTTACAGCAATACCTTCTATTTCCTTGAGTCTCGCATGGGCATCATTCAACGCCTGTTTCAATACAAAATTGATAGCTTCAATATGTTTACGCGAAGCAATTTCGGGCACAACGCCGCCATATTGAGAATGAACCGCTATTTGTGAGGCAATAACATTGGAAAGCATTTTTCCATTGCTGATTACCGCTGCCGCTGTTTCATCACATGATGATTCAATTCCGAGAACTAACATTATAAATCCTACTTTCATTTTTCTCTTTGCTAAAAAATATAAATCTCTATATAAAAGCAATAACGATTTGTAAACAAACTTTTGTCATCGGTCATTTGCTTGGAAAACGTGATGGAATTTAAAACAGATTTTTTAATTGTGGGAAGCGGCATTGCCGGTTTGAGTCTGGCAATTAAAGCTTCGACTCTCGGCAGCGTCGCTATCGTGACCAAAAAAGAAAAAACCGAATCAAATACCAATTATGCTCAAGGCGGAATAGCCGCAGTTACTGATCAAACAGATAGTTTTGATGAACACATCCACGATACTATAATTTGCGGTGCCGGTCTTTGTAAAAAAGATGTGGTCGAATTCATCGTCAAAGAAGCTCCTCCCAGAATTCAAGAACTAATCGAATGGGGCGTAAATTTTACAAAATCGGAAACAAACTCCAATCTTTACGATCTTGGTCGTGAAGGAGGCCATAATCGCAGACGGGTTTTACACGCCAAAGACCTTACTGGCCATGAAATCGAACGGGCGCTGAATGAAAGAGTCTCTCATTTAAAAAATGTCAGTATCTACGAAAACCACATCGGCATTGACCTCATAATAAAAAGAGAGGGCTCAGACAAAATCGGGAGTTGCCTGGGAGCTTACGTTCTGGATATAAATAAAAGTGAAATTCATACTTATCGCGCAAAATATACAATTTTATGCACAGGAGGAGCGGGAAAGGTTTATCTCATTACAACAAATCCGGATATCGCGACGGGAGATGGCCTGGCCATGGCGTACCGCGCGGGCGCGCAAATTGCGAACATGGAATTCATCCAGTTCCATCCTACTTGTCTTTATCATCCGGCTGCCAAAGCTTTTCTGATCAGCGAAGCCGTGCGCGGAGAAGGAGGAATTCTCAGATTAAAGAACGGCTCGACATTCATGGAAAAATATCACCCCATGAACAGCCTTGCTCCCCGTGATATTGTCGCTAAAGCAATCGATACGGAAATCAAACAATCAGGAGATGAATATGTTCTACTGGATATCACGCACCGCGATCGCGATTTTCTGATCAATCGTTTTCCCAATATTTATAATAAATGTCTGGAATATGGAATAGACATTACATCACAACCCATTCCCATCGCACCGGCGGCTCATTATATCTGCGGCGGCGTTGCCGTTGACCATTACGGCAAGACATCCATCGCCAATCTTTTTGCCTGTGGGGAAGTGTCTTGCACCGGATTGCATGGAGCTAACCGTCTGGCCAGCAACTCTTTACTGGAAGCAGTTGTCTACTCGCATCGCGTCTATATGGAATTATCCCGCAACATTAATAAAATAAAACACAGTGATGCCTTCATTTCTCCGTGGGATCCCAGCGGAACCACGGAAAGCGATGATAGCGTAGTCGTTACGCACAACTGGGATGAAATAAGAAGATGCATGTGGAATTATGTGGGAATTGTCCGATCGGACAAAAGATTGGAAAGAGCGGCCCGCAGAATCGACCTTATCCAGAAAGAAATTGATGAATATTACTGGAACTTCAAAGTCACAAAAGATCTTGTTGAACTGCGCAATATTACAACCGTAGCCAAACTGATCGTCCGGAGCGCTCATCTCAGGAAAGAAAGCCGAGGTTTACACTATAATATAGATTATCCCGACACACGAGATGATTTTAAAAAAGACACGATCATTGTTAAAGAATAAATTTATAGAATCATCTATCATTTCCAAACACACGCTTAAAGATAAAATCTAAATTCTTCAAAAAATTCTTTACATTAAAAATTGCCGCCAATTCTTTTTTCTTCAGATATTTAGTGACGGTGGAATCATTTTCCAGCAAATCTCTTAATTCCAAACCTTCCTTCCAGGATTTCATCGCGTTATTCTGTACGATGGCATACGCGTCTTCTCTGGTTGTGCCTTTTTCTATGAGTGCCAACAACACCATTTGTGAAAAAATAACACCATGGGTCATGTTTAGATTATAAATCATTTTTTCCGGATAGATCAAAAGTTTATCCATCATATTCGTAAACCTGTACAACATAAAATCAAGAACAATTGTAGCATCCGGCCCGATGACCCTTTCCACGGAAGAATGGCTGATATCCCTTTCATGCCAGAGGGCAATATCTTCGAGCGAAGCAACCGCGTAGGAGCGTACTAATCTGGCTAATCCGGATATATTTTCCGAAAGGATTGGATTGCGTTTATGCGGCATTGCTGAAGAACCTTTCTGGCCGGGCGAAAAATATTCTTCAGCTTCTCTAACCTCTGTCCTTTGCAGAAGTCTTATCTCCTGCGCGAATTTATCCAGTGAAGAGGCGATAATCGCGAGCGTTGTAAAGAATTCAGCGTGGCGGTCACGCTGAACGATCTGGGAAGACACAGGCGCAGGCTTTAAACCGAGTTTGCCGCAAACATATTCCTCTACAAAAGGATCGACAAAGGAAAATGTGCCCACAGCGCCGGATATTTTACCGAAGCATACAGATTCTTTGGCCCGGACGAGACGCCGGCGATTTCTCTGCATTTCCTGATACCACAACGCCATCTTCAGGCCAAATGTGATCGGCTCAGCATGAATTCCATGTGACCTGCCAATCATTAAAGTATTCTTATTTTCGAAAGCTCTCCTCTTTAAAACTATCAATAGCCAATCAATATCTTCAAGTAATATTTCAGCCGATTCTTTTAATTGAATTGCGAGCGCGGTATCCAACACGTCGGAAGAAGTCAAACCCATATGAATAAAACGTCCGTCTTCACCGACTTTTTCAGTCAGGGAAGTTAAAAAAGCAATTACGTCATGCTTGGTAGTCTTTTCTATTTCATCAATACGATCAACTTTTATCGAAACCTTTTCTTTAATATTCTTCAGGGTGCGTTTAGGTATTTTGCCAAGCTTTGCCAGGGCCTCACAAGCTAATATTTCTACATCTAGCCATTTATTATATCTGTTCTCCGGGCTCCAAATCTTTGTCATTATCTCGCGGGAATATCTCGGTATCACGTTTTTCTCCTCTAATTATTTTATCTGTACTTGGCAGGCTTCATTTTGCCATCCAACATCGATTATTATTACGACTTCTATCAATCAGTCAAGAATTAATATAGAATCATTTTTATTAGCGATTGACAAATTAGAACCGAAGACCTATTACTTCTACAAGGATTAATGAGGAAGTAAAACTTATGTTTGAATCACAAACCATAGAACAATACAGTCCTTTAGAAGAATTATTCAATAGCATAACTCATGGAGTTGGAACCTTAGTCAGCATTGCCGGCTTGGTTCTTCTGATAGCTTTCTCCATGATGTATGGGAATTTGAGTCACATTATAAGTTGTACAATTTTCGGATTTGCGCTTGTTTTGCTCTACACAGCTTCAACTCTTTATCATAGCTTTCAAAAACCAAACTTAAAACATGCATTCAAAATATTGGACCATTCCTGTATTTATGTTTTGATTGCCGGAACTTATACTCCATTTCTACTTGTAACTATACGGGGGGTTGTCGGCTGGAGCATGTTTGCTTTAGTTTGGTCTTTGACTGCAATCGGGGTTTTATTCAAAATCTTTTTCGTCCATCGATTTAAGATTATCTCGACTATTGCTTATATTTTAATGGGTTGGTTGGTTATATTTGCCATTAAACCTCTTTTCCAAGCATTGCCCGGAGGTGCTCTTGTCTTGCTTATCTGTGGTGGACTGGCCTATACGCTGGGAACTATTTTTTATGCATGGGAAAAACTCCCATTTAATCACGCAATTTGGCATTTATTTGTCCTTACCGGCAGTGTTTGTCATTTCTGCGCCGTTATGTTTTACGTCATCCCCCTGAAAGTTTAGACTAATAACCTAATTATCAATAGTTTGACCGATAGGTTTCATACTCTTAAATCATTCTTGAATTATCACTTTTTAAATGTTAGAAACGCCATGCTATAAATATTTACAGTATTAAAATAAGGAGATAAATATGCGAAAAACTTTTCAATATATATTGTGTTTGGTTATTCTTCTGGTGGCTACCGGTTCACTCTGGGCGAAAGATAAATACAGGGTAACTGTTTTGCCTTTTACTTTAAATAGCTCAGAAAATATCGATTATATTAAACAAGGGATAGAAGAAATGCTCTCCTCACGTATTGCCGTTCCTGATAAAATCAGCGTCACCAATAAAAACGTTGTCCTGGAAGAGCTTAAAAAATCTAAAATAAAAGTGATAACTACAGATGATGTGTATAATCTCGGCAAAAAATTAAATTCTGATTATGTGGTTTGGGGAAGTATTACCAAGATAGGTAATAGTATTAGTATTGACGGGAAACTGGTGGATATTGTCAACGCCAAATCTGATATCGGCATTTTCGCTCAATCGCAAAGTCTTGATGAAGTAATTCCTAAAATTAACGATTTTTCCCAAAATATTGTCCAACATATTCTCGGCACGACACCGCAATCAAGTGCACCGCTTATTGCCACACCCATTCCTGCCACTACCCCCCAAGTACCTTTGGGGTTGTCCCGCGAATCTCAAATAATTGCGAAAATGAGATCCGGCGGCAAAAAGGGAACATTAACATCTGTAATTAATTC
>CAVQCU010000226.1:0-3155 GCA_963710995.1 uncultured delta proteobacterium | reverse complement strand
ATTGACAGACTTCAAGAAATCCGCTGCCGCCTTAATGTTGTTTTCCCCATCGTTGTAACCCGGCACCATCACCATGCGGAATTTAACATTGGCGTTTAAAGCAATCAGTTTCTTTATATTGTCGTGGATTAGTTTGCTCTCGTGCTTGGTGTATTTCTTATGGAGGCCGTCATCGCCGACAACCTTCAAGTCAGCGAGAAACAGATCTACGTAGGGCGCCAATTTTTCGATATTTCCCCAGGGTACGTAAAGTGAAGTTTCAACGGCCACATGTATTTTATCTTTCCTTAATGATTCCAGTAAAGGTATCAGGCTGTCCGGGTCCTGTAATAAAGGCTCGCCGCCGCTCAGGCTTACCCCGCCGTTTGTTTTGTAGTAATAATCCTTGTCTCTCGAAATAAGTTCGATTATGTCGGGAATCGAATAATCGCTGTCAGGCGCCAGATCGGGCTGGAATGACAGAGTTTCGGGATTCTGACACCATAAGCATTTCAATCCGCACCCCGAAAGAAAATTGTTGTACGAATACCGGGACCGTCATGAACACAGGTACGTTGTATTTTTAAGACTTTTAGCTTATCAGTGTCTGAGCTTTGGCTCTCATAAGATGAATCTTCATCTCGTTGTCTCAAAAGTTGCTGGTTCTGAGCGGTTTCCATTTTTAGCTCCATTAATATGATTTAACCTATAAACAGAGGTAGTCTGGTTTCATTAGACAACCCGGAGCGGGTTATCAGTGTTTAGCTGTTCTTGTTCAGACCGCTTCCTTCAACTTCGGTATGGTGTTTCAGTAAACATCATGGGGAGTCATGTTGTCAAGCCCCTGATGTCGCCGCCTTTTGTTGTATCGATCAAAATACTTTGTAAGCCACTGTTTTAGCAAGGAGAATGCTGAAGAAGTAAGAGCGACAAGTACCTTCTCTGATTGTAACATTATAAAAATGAAGGCAGGGTCAAACGGCTCTGCCTTTTTTTATGCACATTTGAAATGTTAATCATTACTTTGTGTGCTTGCCTTTATCTAACACAAGGTGCAGTCAACGTTCGTGATGATAAATTGGTTTTACAAAACCGATCATTGATTTTCTATTGATAACTTCATGTAATCCTCAAATCTTTAGTCTTGATAATTGTGCAACTTTTTAATCGGTAATCAATATTTCCTTGACATACAAGATTGTAATTCCTATAGTTCAACCGTATAAAAGCAATATCTTAAAGTAAATAAAACAAGCTCGAACACTATTATTGGACGGGTACGGATTAAAAAAATGACTAAGAAAAAATTTGACCACAAAATTTTAATTATCGGCTATGGCTCGGTTTCGCAATGCACTTTGCCAATTCTTTTTGAGCATTTGAAAGTGGACCCGAAAAATGTCACTATTATAGATTTTGAAGACAAAGTCCAAAGTTTAAAGAAATTTACTGATAAAGGTGTACAATTTGTCCGAAACCGCATTACCCCGGAAAATATGGGCAAAGAGCTTGCCAAATACACTGACAATAGCGGCCTGATTATAGATTTGGCCTGGAATATTGGCGCCAATGATATTATTGGCTGGTGCCATGACAATAATATTTTGTACATAAATACTTCAGTTGAGGTTTGGGATTCTTTAGAAGGGATACACAAAGACAGTCCGTTTGAAAAATCTTTGTACTGGCGGCAAATGAAACTCCGCGAAATGATCAAAGACTGGCCAAAAAACTCCACCAGTGCAGTGGTTGACCATGGCGCTAATCCAGGGCTGATTTCACATTTTGCAAAACAAGGACTGATTGATATCGCAAATAAAATGATAGCTGATGGTAAGGTAACCGTGAAAGGCAAAGAAGAACTGGAAGAATTAATCAAATCCAGAAAATTTAATCTGCTTGCCCAAAAACTAAAGGTCAAAGTCATTCATTGCAGCGAGCGCGACACGCAAATTACTAATTGCCCCAAGGAAGTGGATGAATTCGTGGGCACCTGGAGCATAGAAGGCCTTCGGGAAGAAGGCACAGCGCCAGCGGAAATGGGCTGGGGTACGCATGAGCAAAAACTTCCGAACCTGGCGCATGTTCCGCCATATGGCCCAAAAAACCAAATCGCTTTGGCGCAAATGGGTATGAACACCTGGGTCAGGTCTTGGATTCCGGACCAGGAAATTGTGGGCATGGTTATCCGTCATGGCGAAGCTTTTGGATTATCAGATCGACTTACAGTTTGGGAAAAAGAAAAGGCCGTTTTTCGTCCCACCGTGCATTACGCATACATGCCTTGCCACGAAACTTTGTCTTCCATTTACGAACTTCGCGGCAGAAATTATATTTTGCCGCCAAAATTAAGAATTATGGGCGATGAAATTACTACTGGCGCGGATATCTTAGGCGCTTTGCTTATGGGCCATGAATACAATTCCTGGTGGACAGGCAGCGATCTTTCCATAGAAGAAGCCAGAAGGCTGGCACCAGGACAAAATGCCACAACTTTGCAAGTCGCGCTCGGAGTTATCAGCGCAGTACTTTGGATGATAGAAAACCCGAAAAGGGGATTGAATTTACCCGATGATTTACCGCACGACTTTGTACTGGATAGTGCTAAACCTTATTTAGGCAATTTTATTTCCAAGGCCTCGGACTGGACACCCATTAAAAACCGCGTAGTCTATTTTAAAGAAAATCCGACCAGCACCCCAACTGCCGACATTTGGCAATTTGAAAACTTCCGGTTTATTCCATGACTGAGACCAGGAAACAACTTTTGCGGGAATTGGCTGCTAAAAACGGCACGCCGCTGTTTGTGGTTGACCACGAAGTCCTGCGCAACAATTTTAAGGAATTCCGTGAAAAATTGCCGGATGTGCAACCGTATTTTGCGGTTAGTGATCTAATCCTGACCCTTTTGGAGACATTTTGAAACAGTGGTGCTTCAGGGAGGAACAGGCATGTCAGGTCATTTCTGTTTAGTAAATGAGCGATTACCTAAGAGCGATGTAGTTGCATATTTTTTTATGGCTATTTTCATTATTGGTATTGTTGTTGGCGCTCTGGCTAAGACGCTGCCTGATCAACAGAAGACTGAACTCATTGGCGCAGCAGGTAGGGGTGCACGGCATCGCGTCGTTTCTCTGCTGGGCACTGCCACCGATGCGGATCGCGACCGCAGCAAG
>CAVQCU010000225.1:0-11624 GCA_963710995.1 uncultured delta proteobacterium | reverse complement strand
TAATCATTCTATCTCCATTTGCATTTATGAACAAATCATTCTACCGAGATAAGCTTTTCTTTATTTCTTTTACGATTTTCTTTATTTTAACGGTTTTTTTTCTTGAACAAAAAGCTTTTTCTATCGAACAAATTGTGCGCTATATATTGCCCGTTATCCCCCTTCTATCTATCCTGACAGTTATGGGATTAGTAAACATCTGGAACTGGGCTATGAACATCTCAATTCCTTTCAGGAACGTTTTGACAGCCGTCCTGCTTATTATTTTTATTGTAATTATGAGTAAAAATATTTTTTATATAAAAAATTATTATCACAACATTAGTCCCCTGAGTTATATTTTAGGCATAGAATCTAAAGATGAATTTATTACACGCCATATTAGTAGTTATCCAGCCATTAAATACATCAATACAAACACGCCGGATAATGCCAGAATCAGATTAGTTTTTCTTGCAGGACGTGGATATTATCTGGATCGAATATATAGTGAAGGCGCCTCTTATGGAATAGGCGACGTTAGCGGGCTTGCGGCAAACTCTCAAGAATACCGATCATTTCAAGCATATCTCCATTCCCTTGGCTGCACACATATGCTTGTGCGCACGGATTTATTCCTTAAATACCTGCAAGACAATTATTCTCCCGATACTGGTAAATTATTAATCCAGCGTATGGGAAAAACAATGGATGTTATATACAATAAAGATGGATATGCAGTATATAAAATAATCCCCGCATCGTAAGCGTCCTTTTTATAACTTGTGGAAGAAACACAAATCCCGGCATCGCCAACAATTACTGCTGTTCATGCAATTGCTGTTTCTAAAATTATATTATTGAGAAATGTCATTTTTTTTATCCTCATATCCAGGGTTAATGCGTATCGCGCCCTGATAATGACGATTAGCTTCTTCAGTCAACCCCTTCTGTTTCAAAATTAATTCTAATTGATAATGAGCATTGGCAAATTTTGGTTTTAACCTGATAGCCTCACGAAAATGATTGAGAGCATCATCTATTTTCCCCTGCCGCAATAACATCATGGCAAGGTTATTATGGGCAAAGGCATTCTGCGGCTGAATACGTAACACTTGATTGTACTGAATAACTGCCTCCTCATAATGACCGTGCGTGGCTAAAGTATTTCCGAAGTTATAATGAAGCTCTAAGTTATCCTTATTAGAAGGAAGCTCGACTGCCTTCCGGCATTCCTTCAGTGCTTCCTCTGCCTTCTCTGCCTGACCCGCTTGCAGGAGAAAAACGTATAAATCATTATAGGCTCTAACATATTCAGGGTGAACTTTTATCGCCAGCCGTAAAGCGTCAATTGCTTTATTTTTTTCACCCAGCAATTCATAAGCTTTGGCCATTCTCACCAGCGAATTATAATTTGTAGAATCTAATGAAAGAGCAATTTGGCAATGATGGATTGTTTCCTTTAAGTTATTTTTCGCAAGAAATTCACCAGCCAAATAACTATGTGCGATATAATTATCTTTTGTGACATTGACTGCATGATTAAAGATAGTAAAGGTGTTCCGCCAGTATTGTATCTGGTAATGGGAAACAATTATTAACGCAGCCAATGTCATTCCGGAAATAGTGGCAATTAATTTTGTGGAAAATATCTTTTTCAATACATCTCCCATACCCCACACTATCATTACAAATAATCCAATTAATGGAATATATGCATACCGATCGGCCATAGCATGGGAACCGTTCTGGACTAGCCCGATAACTGGAACTAAAGTGCCAAGATACCAAAACCAGCCAACCAATAAATATGGATATTTCCGAAAACATTTGCAAACAAACACTGTGACAACCACCAGAAATAATGCCGCTATGGAAATCTGCCATATTGAAATATACGAAAGTGGATAAAAAACAGCAAGATCAGTTGGCCAAACTAGCTTCTTTATATATAGAACATAGGATACAATGGCATTGGAAATCCGTTTTGCCAGAGATAAAGTCTCCAAACTAACAATACTTTTAAGATATTGGGCAGCATAGAAAGTTAAACAAATGGAAATAACCGATAAAACAAATAAAGGAATTTTCTCTAAAATCAGAAAAGATATTTTTCTTTTTTGAATTACAAATGCCGGTGCCTTGGTTTGTCCTTCATTTTGCTGACCTATCGTTGTGCGATCGAGCGGCCAGTAATCAAGAAGCAACAAAACAAAGGGAAGTGTGACCAGCATCGGCTTGGACATCAAGCCCAAGGCAAAACATAAAAACACTGGCAGATATCTTTTCCAGTTGGGCAACTTCACATACCGAACATAAAACAACATCGTTAAAATCCAGAAGAAAGTACTCAAAACATTCTTCCGTTCCGCTATCCAGGCCACAGACTCCACATTGATCGGATGGATGGCAAACAGAGCCACAACAAAAGCGCTTCTCCATATTGCTCCGGTAAGCGTATGGAAAAATAAGAACAGTAAAACCGTGTTGAAAATATGAATGATCACATTTGTCCAATGATGCCCGCCGGCATTATTACCAAACAACTCCCAGTCCAGCATATGTGACATCAGTGTCAATGGATGCCAAAGGCCAGTATTAGTATCTTTAAATGTTTCAATGATACTATTTAAAGTTAGACCTGATTGGGTATGGTAATTGTCTGTGACATAAGTATTATCATCATAGTTGATAAATTCATAATCCTGCACTGGCCAATAAACACCAAGTGTTAAGATGATCAGCATTAAAACAACAAGAATCGAATGTTTCTGACGTATGTTAAATTTATCAACCATGAATTCCGCCTCTTATTATCAAATCAACTTTGCGAATCTGTCTCGTCTGTTTTTTCTGCATATTGAATAATACATCACCGAATTGGTTCCCATGTCCTGCTCCAGATTGGTTACTAGCGTGGTACAAGACCCTTGCCGTAAATAATTTCGTGGATAATTTTCTCATTGTTGTTGCTATTCGTTTTATACACTAGTTTTGATTCTATACACTAAGCTCACATAAATTTTATCCGTCTCAAGGCGAAAAAAACCATGCGTAATAGAAGCCAGCCATGCTTCCAACGACTGATATTCGTTGTTCCATATTTTCGCTCCCGGCAACGTATCGGCACTTCTCTGATCTTCAAATTTTATTTGGCGACACCAAATAAAAGATCAAAATCACTAAAAGGATAAATTGTCAAAAATCATCATGGGGTAATTACAGTATTTTTACTTTTCTTCATCTTTTCCAGAGCAAATTGCAAATTTCTCTGAGCGTTTTTGTTATATGGATTAATATGCAAAGCCTTCTCAAATTGCAAAATACCTTCCTGAATCTTTCCTTTTTTTACAAGCGCAGCACCCAAGCCATTGTATGCATCTGTATAATCAGGTTTTATTTCAATAACTTTCATAAAATATGCAATGGCTTTGTCGAGATTATTATCCTCCAAATAAAATATCCCAAGATTATAATATGGTTCAATAAAGACTTTATTAACCTGTATAGCCTTTTCAAAGTTTTTAAACGCCTCGTCGCGTTTGCCCATTCTCATTAAAACAATACCTTTATCACTATATGTCGGATAGAATCCGGGACGAATTTTTATAGCCATGTCGAAATAATATAATGCTTTCTCATTTTCACCATTTTTAGCCATCTCCTGACCTATTATATAATAAGCTAAATGGTTGTTCGGATCTTTTTTAAGTACGTCTTCAAATAAAGTAACTGTATTAGTCCATATTTTTATTTGATTGTGTGCTGCTACTGTAAAAAGTACAATTATAAAAACTGATGCAAATATGAATGGTTTTTTTAAAGAAATAACTTTTGATGAAATCTGTCCTGCGCCCCAAGCAATAATTACAAACAATCCGATAAAGGTAACATAGGCATAACGATCAGCCATAGTGAGGTCGGCAATCTGAACAATCCCAATAACAGGAACTAATGTTCCTAGATACCAGAACCAGCCGAACGGTAGATAAGGATATTTTTTAAAGTATTTGCAAACAAGAATTGTAATAATGATCAAAAATGTAGCAGATAAAAATATCTGCCAAAGGGGAACATTAAGATACAAATAATAAATAGAGAGATCCATAGGCCAAAATAACTTTTTCAGATACATAGCATAAGAAAAAATCGTATTATTGATCCGCTGTATGAAAATACTGGCCACTGTTCTTGCTGATTGAGGCACATTCATAATTATACATATCGAAATAGCCGATAAAATAAATAAAGGAACTTTCTCCAAAATTAGAAAACTTAGCTTCTCTTTTCCTGCTTTTAAAGGAACCTGAATATCTGATTCGTTTTGTGTATGGATCGCGGTTCGATTAAGCGGCCAGTAATCAAGAAGCAACAAAACAAAAGGCATGGTTACCAGCATCGGCTTAGACATCAAACCCAAGGCAAAACTGATGAATACGGGCAAATAACGTTTCCAGTCGGGCTGCTTTACATACCAAACATAAAACAACATCGTCAGCATCCAGAAAAACGTGCTCAGAACGTTCTTGCGTTCCGCTATCCAGACCACAGATTCCACATTGATCGGATGGATGGCAAACAGGGCCGCAACAAAAGCACTTCGCCAAATAGCCCCTGTAAGATTTCTAAAAAGGAAAAATAATAAAATTGTGTTGAAAATATGAATAATTACATTTGTCCAATGATAACCACCGGCATTAAAACCAAAAAGCTGGTAATCGAACATATAGGAAAGGTACACCAGAGGAGTCCATAAATCGAAATACTTTGTACTGAACGCCCAACAAAATCCGTCCAGCGTAAATCCAGACTGGATATGACTGTTCTCCGTTACATAAATGTTATCGTCAAAATTGATAAATTCATAATTTTGCACCGGCCAATAGATAACAAGACACAATATTATTAAGGCAAGAATTACTAATATGGCGGATCTTTTTTCTATTGAATTCAGATCAACAGTCATAAATAAATAATACCTGAATAAGCTTTACCTGACAACTTCATATAAAATATATTTGCTAAACAAGAAAAAGTCCAAATATTAGCTTCGATTATTTAGTAGTGTTTTTTTGTAAAAAATCTAGCAACATGTTTCTTACATCTTTTGCCGGGTATAATAAATCACTTGCGCCCTTTTTTAAAACTTGCGATGAACCGTGAAACTCCAAAAAGCAAAAACACCCCCCCCAGAACCAGCATAAAGAAAGCAAAAACAAGGGATGGGCTTCCTCCGTACATCGGAATGTTGCGATTAGGGTTAGACTGATCGTATCTTATTTCCAAATTATCATTAACCTGCAAGGTGTCCCACTGCTGTTTGGCTATACCACTGCTGGTGCTGATTTTACTGCCATTGGCAGGCACAAACCAGTAATCCAGATAGTAATTGCCACTGCCGTCGGCTGCCGTCAGAAAATGCTTTTTCGTTATATAACCACTGGCTCGCCCACTATACTCCTGTATACGGTTATACTCTAAATAGGCTCCCCAAGTGCCAGCCAGAAAAAAACATCCTATGACTATACAGATAAATCCCCAAAAAATACCAGAAAAGGAAATTTTCAACCTCGACACCTCCGACCTCGTTTTCTTCCTTTTTTTATATAGTAATTATAAAAAATCACAAGATACTTTTCATATAAGATTCTGAAATATAATAAACAAAAAAAGGGGCGTTTTAAAACGCCCCTTTCAAAATTTGTTACGACATGAAGGTGTTGTTGGTGCTTCTTACATCCCGGCCTTAGTCAGTGTCATTACACCAGCAGTTACGTTCACCACTGCTGAATTTGTACTCAAACCCCATGCAGTATTACCTACACATGTTATTGAGCCCGAAGAAGCGCTAGTGAAACTGGGAGTAGTGGATACGCCTGAAGAAGGATTATATCCAGCAGTTGTTAAATTAGCTAAAGAAATAGATGTAGCGTTGGGTTGATCAACAATATAGGCGACCGACGCAGTATAGGAATTCTTTGCATCGCTATTTAACATCGCAACATATCCTCTTTTTCTATACTGAACGAACTGTGGGATGGCGATGGCTGCCAGAATACCGATAATCGCGATAACGATCATCAACTCAATCAATGTAAAACCTTTCTGCCCTTCTTTTTTACGGAAAATTTTTAACATAACACGCTTCCTTCCGAAGGCATTGTTTACGCTTTTATATCCCGGCCGTAGTCAATGTCATTACACCAGCAGTTACGTTCACCACTGCTGAATTTGTACTCAAACCCCATGCAGTATTACCTACACATGTTATTGAGCCCGAAGAAGCGCTAGTGAAACTGGGAGTAGTGGATACGCCTGAAGAAGGATTATATCCAGCAGTTGTTAAATTAGCTAAACTAATAGTTGTAGCGTTGGGATTATCAACAACATAGGCGACCGACGCAGTATAGGAATTCTTTGCATCGCTATTTAACGTCGCAACATAGCCTCTTTTTCTATACTGAATGAACTGCGGAATAGCGATGGCCGCCAGAATACCGATAATCGCGATAACGATCATCAACTCAATCAACGTGAAACCTTTCTGTCCTTCTTTTTTACGAAAAATCTTTAACATAATGTGCCTCCTTTTATAATAGCATCTTATTTTTTGTACTTTGTTTATTATTAGATTATTACACTTTATTTGTCCAATGTTTTATTTTACCCGGTCACCTCCTGAATTTATTTACTAATTTAATCTGACGTCTTGTTTACAGCAATTTATATGCCAGATGCACAATACATATATCTCTTCTAGTTAAAGAAGATTGAATTTAGCGTGTAAAATCAAAGATAAATATTTATTAAACACCTGCGTGGCAATAAACGTAGATAACCTCGCCTGCCAAAAAATGGTGATTTTAACCAGAATACTGTGTATCTCACCTTACACTAATTAATTATTTCCCATCATCATAAAATATGGTAGTAATTACAAATATAAAAATCGGAGAAGTTGGAAATGTACGAAGTTACAATTATAAAATCATTTTCCGCGGCGCATGTTCTCGCTGAAATCGGCGGTAAATGTGAAGAATTACACGGCCATAATTTTAAAGTGGAGGTGACTGTTGCCGCTTCAGAATTAAACTCGACCGGTTTGTTAATTGACTTTCGCGTCTTTAAAAAATGGCTCAGCGAAATTCTTGAAGATATTGATCACAAGCATCTCAACATTCTCCCTACATTTGCCGGCATAAACCCCTCAGCGGAAAATATCGCTAAATATATTTGCGAAAAAATGGAACTAAAGGTTAAAACTGCCAAGGTCAATGTCGTTGGGGTTAAAATTTGGGAATCAGAAAACGCGGCCATTACTTATATACCGGAGAAGTATGATTGACATTCAAAACCAAAAAGATTCCCGCAATATTGACATTAAAAAAGTCGGTGTAAAGAATATTAAATATCCGATTATTGTCCTTGATCGCGCCCGGGGCACCCAGCCGGTTAACGCGACGTTCAATATGTATGTCGATCTGCCACATCATTTTAAAGGCACACACATGAGCCGTTTTGTGGAAGTGCTCAATGACTTCCATGGCCAGATCAGCATTAAAACTTTCCAGACCATCCTCGAAAAAATGCGGCAGAAATTACACGCCCATTCCGCCCATATGGAAATAGAATTCCCCTATTTTCTGGAAAAGACAGCGCCGGTATCAAAAGCTAAAAGCCTCATGGAATACCGCTGTCTTCTTTCCGGCGAAAACAACGCTGATCGGATGGACTTTCTGGTGGGGATTGTTGTGCCGGTCACGACCGTCTGCCCCTGCTCCAAAGAAATAAGTCAGTTTGGCGCACATAACCAGCGCAGTATAGTAACTCTCAAAGTGCGCTTTAAAAAGTTCTTCTGGATTGAAGATCTGATAAAAATAGTGGAAGATTCCGCCAGCGGTGAGGTATACTCTCTTTTAAAGCGTGTGGATGAAAAATATGTCACGGAAAAAGCTTACGAGAATCCTAAATTTGTAGAGGACGTTGTCCGCTCCGTGGCGGTAAAACTGAACAAAGACGAAAATTTCACCTGGTACAGCATTGAAGCGGAAAATTTTGAAAGCATCCATAATCACAGCGCTTACGCCTGTGTAGAAAAAGGATAAACTTATGCCTTCTAAAAAAAAGGTACAGTTTTTCAATTTATACAACCACGGTTTTATCCGTACCGCTGTTTGCATACCGGAACTTAAAGTTGCCGATACTTTTTTTAATACGCAAAAAACTATTGAACTAGCCCGGGAAGCAGCATCCCGTAAGGCAATTCTGGCTATTTTCCCGGAATTGGGATTATCCGCTTATTCTAATGAAGATTTGTTTCATCAGGATGCGCTTTTACATAGTGTCCGGGTAGCAATTGCCAAAATTAAAAAAGCTTCCGAAAAGATCAATACAATTATTGTAACCGGTGCGCCACTACAAATTGATTGCCGGCTTTTCAACTGTGCTGTTGTCTTTTACAGCGGACAAATACTGGGGGTAGCTATAAAATCATATCTGCCCAATTATCGCGAATTTTATGAGGCAAGACAATTTACGCCCGCCAACGCCGCGCTTTCTTCTCAAATAGAATTAGCCGGACAAAAAAATATACCTTTTGGCGCCGATATTATTTTTAAAGTTGCCAATATTAAAAATTTTAATTTTTTTCTCGAACTTTGCGAAGATCTATGGGTTCCCATCCCGCCATCGAGCTTTGCGGCCATGGCCGGAGCTACTGTTATCGGCAATTTATCCGCTTCCAACATTACCATCGGCAAATCCGAATACCGTCACCAACTTGCCGCCAATCAATCGGCGCGTTGTGTCACTGCTTATCTTTACGCCGCCGCCGGTACCGGCGAATCGACAACTGACCTTGCTTGGGATGGTCATGCTATGATTTATGAAAACGGCAATCTGCTTGCCGAGTCTGCCCGCTTTGCACAGCAAGCTCAAATAATTTATAGCGATATCGACCTTGACCGTCTGGCGCAAGATAGGATGCGCTTAACTTCTTTCAGCCAAAACGCAGTTAATCACAAAGAAAAACTTTTGTCTTTTCGCAAAATAGAATTTAATGTGAATATTTTTGGCAGCCGGATTCTTTTAAATAGAGACTACCCTCGCTTTCTCTATATTCCTGCCGACCCATCCAAGCGCGACCAGCGATGCTACGAAGCCTATAATATCCAGGTTCAGGGTTTGTCGAAACGTTTAAAATCTTCAGGCATTGCCAATATTGCTATCGGCGTTTCCGGCGGCCTTGATTCTACCCATGCTCTTATTGTCGCCGCCAGGACAATGGATTCTTTAGGATTATCCCGATCAAATATTAAGGCATACACTATGCCGGGCTTTGCCACTTCAATAAAAACTTACAACAATGCTCTAAAATTAATGAAAGCCCTAAGTGTGGAAGCCAATGAAATTGATATCAAGCCCGCTTGTTTACAAATGCTTAAAGACATTAAACACCCCTATGCCCGCGGCAAAAAAGTTTTCGACATAACTTTTGAAAATGTCCAAGCCGGCCAGCGCACAGCACACCTCTTCCGCCTGGCAAATATGCGTAATGCTCTGGTTGTAGGCACAGGAGACTTAAGTGAACTGGCTTTAGGTTGGAGTACTTATGGCATCGGTGACCACATGTCGCATTATAATGTTAATGCCAGCGTCCCCAAGACACTTATTCAACACTTGATCCGTTGGGTTGCGGAGAGCAATCAATTCTCAAAAAATGTATCCAAAATTCTTATTGATGTTCTGGAGACAGAAATTTCACCCGAGTTAATTCCGGGAAAAACTGGCAATCAGCCCGGACAGAAAACCGAAGATGTTATCGGTCCCTATGAACTTCAGGATTTTAATAACTTTTACATAACCCGCTTTGGATATTTACCCTCAAAAGTAGCTTTTCTGGCTTACCACGCCTGGAAGGATAAAACAAAAGGACATTGGCCGGATATTTCCGCGGATAAGAGAAACTCATACAGTTTAAAAGAAATAAAAAAATGGCTTTACGTTTATTTATATAGATTTTTTAAAACTTCTCAGTACAAACGCTCCTGCGTTCCCAATGGACCAAAAGTAGGTTCCGGCGGATCTCTTTCGCCGCGTGGCGACTACCGTGCTCCCAGTGACAGTGAAGCCGAAGTCTGGCTAAAAAATTGGGAAGATATTCCCGAGTCTGAAGATTAGAAATGAAAGAAACTTATAAAGACTTTGATGCCACAGAGTTGTTTTGCCCTCAATGCAAAAGAGCGGTTGCCGTAAGAAAAAGATTGTTGCTGATTCTGAAGGAAGGAGAAAAATATGATTACAGCTGTGTTTATTGTGGAACTTCAGTCGGCGATAAAATGGTTAAAGATAAGGTAAATTCGGACTTGATCTTTCGCTAAAATCATTATTCCGGTTTATTTTTTTTGTAAAGCTTTTTTTAATTTCTCGGCCATTAAACCGGATCCAATGGCAACCGGCGAATCATCATATACCAGAGAAACCTCCCGGCCATGAGCATTATCACCCAGATATTCCGCCAATACTCCCCGGCTATGAACATCGTCGTGACAATAGACGCAAAGATTTTCCCAGTTGCTGCCATCGGCAGGATTATTGTGGTGGTTGCCGTCTTTGTGGTGCACGGTTAAAAGTTGTCTTTGGGATTCGGCAAATTCCCGGCCACACCGGGCGCAGACAAGACTATTAATCGCCAGTGACTTTTCTCTATAGTCTTCACCTGCCGGAGGTTTTTGCGACTTTTTTATTTCCCGAACTGATTCTTCGGCTGATTTTTCCGCTTCCGCAGCAGGTGAAACTGATTTTTTCTGAACCTTTACACTGCCCCATTTGCTGGTAAATGTTACCTTCGTCATTGCAATCCCTTCCAATTTAAACTTTTTCTTTGTTTAAAAGAACGTCAATAAAAACGCGTATGCCTTTTACAACCGCAACAACATTTTTTATTGTCTGAAGAATTGGCAATTTCATGGCAATTGGGGCAAAACATTGAATATTATCAATAATATCATTTATAATTAACTGAGACCGGTCTGCCGTGTTGGAAAAATTCTGAATTCTTCGATTCACAGCGGCAGTAGAGTTATTAATATTTGTGGTAATCTCTTCTAGATTTTTCAATATCGCAGGCAAACTTTGATTTAATGTTTGCAAAGTCATCGTAAGATCCTTCGAGGTGCGCCATATTTGTATAAGAATGGGAATACAAAAAATTACCAACAGAATAAGGATAATGATTAAAATTACCAAAGCAATTTCTAGATACATGAACTTTCTCCTTAAATGAATAACACTATGCCTGTGGTTAACATTTACTGGTTATGTTGATAATCAAACTGGTTTTTTAATATTTTCTTCCCGATAAGCTCCAACCCCTGCATCAATCGCCTTTTTCAATCTATTTTTACTGTCGGCAAGAGCATCGGCACCCTTATGAGTAAATTCACTTGCTTTACTTTCTATTTCTTCTACTTTTTCTTTTGCCGATATTTCTAAACCTTTCAAATGTTTAACGGCTGTTTCATAAGCCGTTTTGCTTTTTTCAACCGCTTTTTCATATTCCTCCTTGCCCTTGGATAAAAGATCTTCAGTTGTTCGGGCAATATCTTCACGCGTCTCCTTACCACTTTTGGGTGCATACACCGGCG
>CAVQCU010000224.1:0-11114 GCA_963710995.1 uncultured delta proteobacterium | reverse complement strand
TATTGACACTTGGTATTTTATGATAGAGAAAGACCAAAAACCAAGAGGGAAAACGGAGATTTTCCTGAGACCCTTAATTGACGGAAGTCACGGAGTTCTCTTTTGGAGATTTATGTTCTGGTTTTGTCGATCTGTGCCTAAAATTTTAATTTCTGTCCATTTCTTCGATAGATATCCCTTTTTGGGTGAAAAAGGCAGAAGTGATACATCTATCCTGCTCTCAAAAGCAATAATACAAACCAGCGACTATCCTGCTTAGTACTTCCCGCCGATATAATCGCTCAGGTGATCAATCAGAATATCCTTCTGGGAGATAGTTGATTTTACAACGTCTCCAATGGAGATGAGTCCAACAAATTTACCTCCGTCGAAAACGGGCACATGCCTTATGTGTTTCCCGGTCATCAGCACCATGCAGTCCTCTACCGGAGTATCAGGCTTTACCGTGTACATTTTAGCAGAAGGTGTCATAATCTCTTTTATACTGGTTTTCATTGAAGTTTTACCCTTCAAAATGATTTTTCTCGCATAATCGCGTTCCGTGATTATGCCCACAACCTTATCTTTTTTATCAATGACCATCAATGCACCGATTTCTTTTTCCGCCATGAGTTTCAGGGCGTCAAGTACCGAAGCCTCCGGCGGAATTGTCCATAACTGCTTTGCTTTGTTCTTTAAAAGATCGCTCGCTCTCTGCATAACCCAACACCTCCCTGTGAATTCAAAATATTTTACCTGAATGATGTTGTCATTTTAAAAGAAAAAGAAAAATATGGCAAGCATTTCTATGAACAGTCTCTTTGGCGTGGTGAGTTCCAGATCCTTGATCATCCTTTCATTCTCACCGAGTTAAAAAATGATGTTTCCTTCTTGCCTATTTTTCCCTCGGATACGGCCAGGCCATGACACCGCCTTCCATGACCTTGACATTTTTCCATCCGTTACCTTCTAAAGCCAGCGCCGCTTCATAGCCGCGCAGTGAAATCTTGCAGTAACAAATAACTTCTTTGTTCTTATCTTCGGGAATTTCCTTCAATCGCTTACGTAACGTACCAAGGGGAATAAGTATCTCGCCGATTCCGAGTCGCATCTGTTCAAATTCATCAGGTCCCCGCACATCGATAAGAAAAGGCTTTTCATTGTTGAGAACTTTCTGTCTTACTTCACTGCAACTGATGCCCTTGAGCCTGTTTTTCATCTTGTTTTGCATAAGGTGAGCTGTCGCGATGAAGTGATCGATAGCCAGCGAAAAAGGCGGTGCGTAGGGCAGATCGGCGTTTACGATATCTTCGACGGTCAGTTTGCCTTGAATTGCCATCGCCCACTGAGCTATTTGCTTGCTGACGTTGCCCGGTCCAATGCACTGAGCACCCAATAACTTACCAGTTTTTTGATCGGCGATGAGCTTGGTAACTAGGAGTTTACCTTCCATGTATCCGGGTTTGTCAGGACTGGCATTAATCACTGTAATGATGTCCGAATAACCCATTTTTTTTGCAACTGTTTCGGAAAGTCCAGTTGATCCCGCAGCATAATCGAAGACCTTGCAGATGCCTGTCTGTATCGTCCCGGGAAATGTCACACAATTTTCCGAAGCCGCGTTTTCTCCCGCCACACGTCCCTGAAGGTTAGCTAGATCTCCGTATGGCGCCAGAACCTTTTTGCCGGTAATTCTGTTCACGGTTTCCACACAGTCGCCCACGGCATAGATGTCTTGGTCGGAAGTCTGCATATATTTATTGACATTTATGCCGCCCAATTTGCCGATTTTCAGACCAGTATCTTTAGCCAATGTGACGTTGGGACGGACGCCAATGGCCACGACCGCCAGTTCACAAGATAGTTCTGTGCCGTTTTGAAGTTTTACCGCCGTCAGTTTACCGTTTTCACCTAGAAACTCTGCAACGCCATTGTCGGTGATGACATTAGCTCCTTTGCTTTTGACATGGTTTTCCACGAGCTTGGCCAACTCCCAGTCCAGAAACGTGAGCAGTTGAGGCAGAAGTTCAACAACCGTTATTTCGATGCCTGCAAGCTGAAGCGCTTCACAGGTTTCGATGCCGATCAAACCACCGCCGATGATGACAGCTTTTTTGATTTTCTTCTCGTCCCGGACTTTGCGCAGAAAATCGACGTCTTTCATGGATTTCAAGCTTGTAATTCCTTCGAGTTCCAGACCGGGAACCGGTGGCATCTGAGAAACAGAACCGGTAGCGATAACGAGTTTATCATAAGTCAGTGAGCCGGTTTCACCTGTCGCAATATTCTTGAATGAAACGGAATGATTTTTCCGGTCAATTTTTGTGACTTCCATGTTTACTCTTGCATCTATGTCTTTGGCGTTGAGATAGAACATCGGAGTTCTCACAACACCTGTAGGTGTGCTCAAAAGCATGTTGCGGTCATTGAAATACCCGCCAATGTAATAAGGATAGCCGCATGACGCCATGGAGAGATCAGCTTCTTTTTGGAGGATAACTACTTCGGCATTGTTGTCGATTCTTCTGGCCTTTGCCGCTGCCTTGGGACCGGCAGCCGACCCACCAATCACAATTATTCTTTTTCTTTTTGTCATAGGTTCCTCCTGTATTAAAAATATTAAATGGGGAAGTTTTCTATACGTTCATTCATTACAGATCACTCTCTGTGGTTTTGTTTCTTAGCAGTCTGCTAATACGATTGCATTGATCTGGATCAATGCAAAGATATTTTCTTTATAAGTTGTTATTTTTTCATATTTGTCGGCATCATATGCTCAGGCACCTGTACGGCGACCACTTCACCGCGCGCGCAAATTTGGCCGCCAGCGATGAGCCATGACTCCACAATTACCTTGCGTCCTTTGCTTTCCTTGACTCGACCACGAATTTTGATTAATCCACCCAACGGAGTAGGCAACAAATAATCACATGTAAGGAAGCGGTGAGAAATCTGATCGGAGGCAGCGTGTCCATTTCGCGGTTTTCAGACCGATATTTGGCCGCTGAGGCCGTGCCCGTGGAGTGGCAGTCAATCAGCGAAGCGATGAGCCCGCCATAGGCGTATCCAGGTATAGCAGTGTAATAAGGTTTTGGCTGGTGAATGCATACGGATTCTTCCCCGTCCCAATAGCTTTTGATTTTCATGCCATGCTCATTGAGGCGGCCGCAGCCATAGCAGTGGCTTAATTCATCGGGATAGTAGTCCTGAAACGCTTTTTTTGTCATGTGATCTCCTTGTTTGTTACTAGTCACAAAAATAATTCTTTACGCTTCATGATTTACGATTACGCGAAGGTAAGTTTTGTGCCCGACATATTCAGAATAAACCGTTCTTTAAAAGATTCCTCTATAAAAGCAACAGCCTTTCTGCCTGTGCAGTGCGTCGGAATGATATAATCCGGATTGATTTTCTTGAGCTCTTCCGTTGTCTTGTCAATAATTGGTTCGAACATGGGACCGGAAAGATGGAAACCGCCCATTATTACATGAACCTTATCGATTCCAGTTACCTCCCGGGCATAGGTGACCGTATTGACGATACCGGCATGGGCGCAGCCGGAAAGGATTACCAGGCCTTTTTCCTTGAGATTCATGACAATGGATGTGTCATCCTCAATGGCATCCCATTTCTCGACATTGTCCTCCACACGGTGGGCCAGGAGCATTCCTTTCTCGAAATCACTTCGTTTCGGCACTTCGCCCAGAAACAGAAATTTGCCGTCTAAAAGCAAACTGGGTTCTTTTGTTTCCATAACTTTCAACCCCGCTTTCGGAGCCATCTCCCTAGTGAACTGGGGAAAGTAAATCTTGAACTCTTCGCTGAACTTCATATAGCGGGGGCTTTTAAAGACGCCGGGATGTACGGTGAGCGGAAGATTTTTTTTGCCTATCATAGCCGATAACTTCTTCAGGCCACCAAAATGGTCGCTGTGTCCGTGCGAGAGAACGGCCGCTTCAACCTGAGTCATATCGACATTCAGTCTTGAGGCATTATCGGTGGCACCTTCTTCAGAAAAACCGAAGTCAAACAATAAGGTATTCGTCTTATCGCCGGTTGTTGTCTTTACAATGGCAGAAAATCCATGTTCAGCACCGATGGATACCTTGATCTGACCATCTTTGATGGGCATCGCCCTGGTGACGACAGCGTTGTTGTCCAGAGCAGTAATATCAATGTAGTTATCCTGCAAGGTTAGTATTTCGACTTTGTCCACAGCTTTCAACGTTGTTTTTACCATTTTATCAATTCTCCTTTTTCAATAAATTGGAACATTTATGCCAATGAGGTATATTTCATCCGATGCTTGGATTATATATTATTTGCCTGCTTCTCCAATCCCAAGGAAAGTCAATGTCTGTTTCGACTGATAATCCTGACGAGATATTTTCTTATTTATACCCGCGCTTTCCCCGTTTCTGTGCAGTCTGTTCGTCCACTTCGTCCTGCCAGCCGTTTTTCTTAACATTGTGAAGATCAAACCTGGCCGTGTAGGGTTTGATATCCAGAAGCGGTGTGCCGTCCAAAATGTCCACGCCGTCCAGGTGCAGGATATTGCCATCAATGCTGAGGAGTTTCACAAGACTCAATCCGATAGCGTTGGGGCGGAACGGCGCACGTGTGGCGAAGATTCCGTGCTCTTCATCCTGAAGATAAGGCTTGACCAGAAGTTTGACAGAACGCACCTGATGAAAATGGTAAATCAGGTAAATATGTGAAAAACCACTCAGATCACGCAGACCTTCGACAAACTCTGGACACAGCTCGACATAACCCTTGCAACCTTTGGCGTAAACAGGCTGAATGGGCGTATTTTCCTCTATCGTATGCTCACTGTGGATGATGCCGATAGTCCAATAAAGAATTTCATAAGTATTCATGTCTAGTGTCCTCCAACATCTTTGTTTTACGTCCCAGTCATCTTGTTAATGCGTTATTGGTTCGTTTTTTAGCCGTTATGGCATTCATGCTGATGCTGAGCGCAGGCGATTCCGGAATCTTCCAGGTTACCTGCAAGCCAGTTTTCGGCAACGGCTTTCACGTCTCCTGAACATCCGCGCAGAACATCAATGCCATGGCTGTTCAATACATTTACAGCTCCCTGTCCCATATTGCCAGCCAGCATGAGTTTTACGCCCTGTTCGGCCAGTGTCTGGGCGATATTCGATTTGCAGCCGCAACCAGCAGGGGAATCAATCTTTTCTTCCGCTGTTATTTTTTTCTGGCCGTCAATGGTGAATACCGTAAAGTGTTCACAGTGTCCGAAGTGTTCGTCAATTTGATTTTGATACGATGGTAACGCGATTTTCATAAATTTCTCCTTTAAAATTATTGATTGTTTCTTCCATCCCTGCGTCCTTTTCCATGGCCGCACGGCTTTGTTTCGTCTGAAAGCAACTTCCCCGCCTTCAATTTTCAGAGCTTTCCCGTTTAGCAGAACGTCTGCTATTTTTTTGTGTGCCGCTTCAATGATTCTGCCGAACGTCTGGCGGGAAATATTCATTTGGGCCGCTGCTTCTTCCTGATACAACTGTTCGTAATCTGCCAGACGAATTGCTTCAAACTCATCTAGATTCAGAACAATCTCTTCCAAATCCACAGTGGGTATTCCCCGTGGCTTGAAATAATTTTTATCAGGTATTCCACAGATATTACGGTGACATTTTGGTCGGGACATTTGTATTCATTTCTTCCTTTAAGCTATTATAGGCATATGCCCATAAATTGTCAAGGGCTAAATTTTTTTGCTTATAGAAAAGAAAAACAAGAAGATGATTGTTCTTGCGTTTTTGCGATAATATATTTATCGTCAGAACACAAAAAATGGCCGAAGTATTATTAATGGTGAACAAATAAAAGTTCAGTTTCCTTTAGTTTTAAATAAATGGGAGGGCATTGATAGATGGGTTTAACTAATGCGTTTTTGTATGTTTTCACCGGCTTGTTGGCCGGATTATTAAGTGGCCTCATCGGTATTGGCGGCGGAGTTATTATAATTCCGATTCTCGTAATTTTTTCCGGTCTTTCCCAAAAAATGGCCCAAGGAACAACCTTAGCTTTATTAGTTCCGCCAATAGGAATACTTGCCGCGTGGACATACTATAAACAAGGATATGTTGATTTTCCAATTGCTGCATTAATCTGCGTTGGTTTCATATTTGGCGGCTTAATTGGTGCAAAATTTGCCACCAATTTATCTAATCAAACATTGGAAAGAATATTCGGAATAGCATTACTGATCATCGCAATAAAGATGATTTTCTCGAAGTAAAGATTGACATAAAAATTATTGATTGACGAATAGATAAAGAAGTATGTTGCATTTTAAGGGGAATAAATATGGAATCAGGTTATTCATCTTTGGCCGGAGTGGCTGCCACTCTCTTCGGTCTTGTGCTGGTGTCGCTTGTATTTGCCTATACTACTGCTATTTCAAGAATAGACAGTATTGGTGATTTTTCACATTTCGCTTCCTGGGGATGGGCAGCAGGGTTTTCTTGCTTTCTTTATTTTTCCTGTTGTTTTCTTATTTCTTTCCGATTGATGGAGGACGAAACCTGGCTTCCCGCCATTGTGGGAATTGCCATGATGATAACTATTTTTCTTATCTATCTTCTACAAAGAGCTACACTGGCTCCGCATTATGACACTTGAAGATCGTTCAGAGTTCAAAGGATTATTCTGGACACAGGCGATTTTACCTGTAATTATTTTTATATTTTTCCAAGTTATGATTTGGCGAGCCATTATGAGGCTATCAATAAATTCTTTTGGGTCGTCAATATACACCGCATTGACGTACACTCTTTTTCTTGCTGCTATGAGATCGGTTATCCTGGTAGGAGCGTCATTTTCTGCCATTGTAATTCTTCACAATTGTAAAAATAAAAAGAGTGATTGAAATAATACAACGGATTTTCTTAATACATTACTAAAGAATATAAGGAATTTCCAGAAGCGTGATCAACTGTCAAAAGGGGAAACGGGTAAACATATTTTTAAAGCAAGATATTTTATTAGTTATTCCCCTTCTGCCAGTTGTTCCAGTGTTTTGTGATCCAGAATGGTGATTATACGGCCTGATGTGGAGAGAATACCTTCATTGGCCATTTTTCTTAGGGCACGGGAAAGGGCTTCTGGTGTGGCACCCAAAATCTTGGCAAGTTCCCGTTGTGAAATCGTCAATTCCACAGCAGTCTTTTTGTCTGAGGAATCCTTGGGTAATGAATGACGCAGGAAAGATGCCAATCGCCCGGGAATTTCTTTTAAAGCAAGTGATTCAATGAGCGTCATGGAATCCTTGAGACGTTGGGATAATATCTGAATGATGTTGAACAAGAGCGCTGGTTCCTGCCTTGCTATTGACTCCATGATTGTGCCGGGAATTAAAAGGACGGCAGCATCTTCAATGGCCATGGCGGAAGCCGGAAAGGAATCAGTTGCGAATGCCGTGCACAGGCCGAAAGGATCTCCCGGACCGAGCAGTTGGAGTGTCTGTTCCTTGCCTTCCGCTGAACTCCTATAGAGCTTCAACTGCCCGGAGATGACCACATAAAAAGACCGTATAGGATCTGTCTCGCCGATAACCATTTCGCCGGGTTTAAATTTTTTGTATATTGCCTGTGCTGCAAGCAAGCGTATTTTTTCTGAAGAAACGCCCTGAAATAGGCCAATATCCTTTATCTGGTTGGTGACATCAATATGCAAAAAAGATTCTCCTCCGTTGATTTAGATCAATGAAATATTAAATATCAGGGTGTATTAATGAAACCAAAAGCAATTAGTTTTTACCACAGACGTCAAAGAGAAACAAAATAAATTATCGATAAGGAGAAACAAAATGAGTAATTCAGAATTTGTGAAACATGCGGATGATAGTAATTTCAGTACATTGGTCTTAAAAGAAGAAAAACCGACCTTGGTGGATTTCTGGGCTTCCTGGTGCGGCCCCTGCAGGGCAATCGGCCCAATTCTTGAGGAACTCGCGGCTCAATACAATGATCTGATAAACGTGGTCAAAGTTAATGTAGATGATAATCCGGCAACGGCATCCCAATATGGCGTACAAAGCATACCGACATTGATTATGATTAAAAACGGCAAAGTGCAGGATACTCAGATCGGATTGTTATCTAAAAATCAACTTGCAGCGTTGATTGATAAGAACTTGAACTAAGCGAAAAAAGGGGAGGCGGTTTTGCCGCCTTCCCTCAAACAAAAGAAAGAAGGCAAAAAATGAATGATACATTGATTTTACTTTTGATCCTGGCTGTGTGGATTTTTTTGCAGACGTGGCTATTGCCGCGCATGGGAGTCTCCACTTGAGCAAGGCAGGCTTGTCCGGTGGATAAGAAGGAAAAACCTAAGGTAGAAGGCGATCAGAAAAGCAGATAACATTATTTTATCAAGTTAAAGAAAGGAGAAGCATATGAAAAAGAACATGGGAACGATAGATCGGATTATTAGAATACTGCTGGCCATTGTCGTTATTATTCTATATATAACCGGCAGCATTACAGGTTTTGCAGCGATCATTCTGGGTATTCTGGCAATTGTGTTTATAATAACAAGCATGATCGGTTTTTGCCCTTTATATGTGCCTTTTAAAATTTCAACGATTGGCAAATCAAAGTGAAGCTAGGAGGAGATGAAATAAATACTAAAAAGCACAATTTCGATCAGGAAGCCGCTAGCTGGGATCAGGTTCCTAGGCGTGTAAAAGTGGCTCAGGATATTGCCCAGAGCATAATTAGGGAAATATCCTTAACGCCTGATATTGACGTTATGGATTTCGGTTGCGGCACAGGATTATTGACATTTTCTTTACAGCCTTTTGTCCGCTCCATAATCGGTGTGGATAACTCCCAAGGGATGTTGGATGTTTTTAAAACAAAGATAAAAGAACAAAACCTGAACAATGTAAAAGCCGATTACATTGATCTGGACAATGGTGATGTTCTGACTGGTTCCTATCATCTCGTTGTCAGTAGCATGACATTGCATCACATTAAAAACATAGCCCCTTTGTTAGAACAATTTTATTCGATTTTACTTCCATCCGGCCAACTGGCTATTGCCGATCTGGATTTGGATGATGGCCAGTTTCATAGCAATAATGAAGGTGTATTCCACTCCGGGTTTAATCGGGAAGATTTGCATACAATGTTTATAGACATAGGGTTTCGTGATGTTCAGCATCTGACAGCCGCTCAGGTTGAAAAACCGGTAGGAGATGACCGTACCCGTTTATTTTCATTGTTTATGATAACTGGCCGTAAATAAAAAACAGTTTAAGAATAACAGTAGAATTGTTATAATTATTCATTAAAATATCAACTTCTACTTTACAATCTTGCTTTTCATCGTCTTGGCAGCGTCTTCAAGCGATCCGAGATTCAAAACATCTTTGTAGCCAATTTTTTCGAGGGTTTCCTTCGCTATTCCAGATCTCCGTCCGCTTCGACAATAGAGGTAAATCCGGTTGGACTTGTCTTTAACAACTGTTCCTATCCTTTCCCCGATCAATTCGTAAGGAATCAGTATAGCCCCTTCTATATGGCCGTTGTTCCACTCGGCTTCTGTCCTGACATCGATAATGAGCGGTTTTACGCCTTCATCACAGAAAGATGAAAAGGTCACCCCTAAGATCATTCCAGTGGTTATCAAAAAGAATAAAAACTTTTTCATTTCTTCTCCCTATAATCTTCTACTTTCCTAATTAGTTATATTCTTGCCCGTCAAGTAATCAATCATAGGTTGCGTAACCAACGGCACAAGATCACCGATCATGTGCGGCATAAGGCTATCCATTACTTTGGGCATCAGCTCCGGCATCTGCTCACGCATGTAATCGGGCATGGCAATCTGCGCGGCAACTCTGTCTAGCATCACCGGCATTACCTTCGGCATCATCATCGGCAAAAGCATGGGAAACAAAACGGGAAACATGGGTTTCATTAAATTGAGCGCGCCGGGAATCTTGCCCATGACACGCATCATCGGCCCCATACCGAAGGGCATGGCGTCAATCAACTGTGGCCACATCGTTCCCATTAAATTGGCAAAACCCTGTGGTGACATCAGCGATATAAAGGCATCAAAAACACCCCATTGGCTGTGAACATCAGGATTGGGATCAGGAAAATCATATCCCAGAGCGTTTCCGGCCAGATGTGCTAAATCCACAACTTCTACCGGAATATTTTTCTTTTTAGCGGTTACACGCAACTGCACCTGACAGCAGGGACACAGCGCCAATACTTTTTGGGCACCTGATTCCACCGCTTCATCCAGTCGTGTTTTACCAATCTCGGCAGCTATTGGAGGCTCTTTAATCAAAGTCAGAACACTGCCGCAGCAATGGGCGTTCTCATGGTTATGTTCCATTTCCACAAATTCCACATTGGGAATTGCTTTGATCATATCGCGTGGTGGTTCATATACACCTGATGCCCTGCCGATATGGCAGGAGTCATGCCAGGTTACTTTTACCGGCTGCATATTATTTGCCGGGAATTTAAATTCGCCGGATTTTATTTTTTCGGCAATTACCTCTGAGTAATGTTTGGTTTTGATGTTATATTCAATACCCAGTTTCTTCGCCCATTCGGGATAAACATTACGCCACATCATGTCGCAGGCCGGACAAGAGGCAATCAACAGTATCAGCACCGGTTCGCTTTACAAGCTCTATGTTTTTGCGCATGATATCTTCAAAAAGATCCCATTTACCGGCAACCAGCATCGGGGTGCCGCAACAATTCTCTGGTTTGCCGGCGTAAGTAAAATCAACACCGGCTCGGTCGAGCAACCTTACTGTTGCCATGCCGATGTCGTGCTCCACATAGCTCACAGTGCATCCGGCAAAATACATTGCCGGAGCTTTGCGGCCCGGGCCGTGCTTATCTTTAAGATCTTCCGGAAACCAGTCTGCCCTGTTTTTGCGGTAACCCGCCCAGATGTTGCCCTCGGAACGCAGCGCCTCAGCCATCATTTCAAAAGGCGGAAATGTCATCCTCTTTTCTTTGTTGATCAGCTTGCCACGCAGTTTCATCCAGGAAGGCTCGATGGGCAGGGCCGCGGAACAGCGTAAGTTGCAAAGCTCGCAGGTTGTACAGACCAAAGGTCAAATCGTA
>CAVQCU010000223.1:0-33659 GCA_963710995.1 uncultured delta proteobacterium | reverse complement strand
CGCCTGCATATACGCATAGAAAACGGTCGAAGCCAAAGAAGGAAAATGCGCGCTGTTCAAAATCCTTGCTGAAGGCGTCCGAGAGCGGCGTGCGCGGCGGTATCTGCTTCAGAGTGGAGAGCGGTTTTGGATTGGCCGACCCTCGACGAAGCGCCACTGGTACGCGGCGAAGGAGCCGAACTCTGCCTGAACCTTCAGAAAGGCGCGCGCGTTTGAAATCGCTGAAGCAACAGCAATACGTACTGGTTCCTGTATTACTGAACCATCGTATTGCTAAATGGGCGCTTCCAGCGGCGAGCCAGTGTCCTGCGATGGATTCTGACTGGGAAAAAACGTGAGGGCGTGCCGATTTTCTGGGATTGTTTCGCCGGCGGACGGCGCGCGACGACGATGCCGCTGGTGTTTCAGGCATTCAACTGGTCGACGGGTGTTTACGCGGGCGCGACGATGGGCTCCGGAGACAACGGCTGCGGCGGCGGGCGAGATGGGCAAGGTACGCCGCGATCCCATGGCGATGCTGCCTTTCTGCGGCTACCACATGGGCGACTATTTCAGGCACTGGCTGAAGATGCAGCGCAATCTGTCGGTGACGCCGCGGGTGTTTCACGTGAACTGGTTCCGCAAGGACGAGACATTATTTTACGGCCATCTTCGTTCAGTTACGTATTGCTGATGCTCCGGGTTTGTCTGCCCCCACGATCAGTCGGCTCAAAACGGTTTGGCAGCAGGAGTTTCAGCAATGGCAAAAGCGTAATCTTTCAGAGAAACGTTATGTCTATTTCTGGGCCGATGGTATTTACTGCAACGTTCGCATGGATGATAAACAGTGCCTTTTGGTCATTATGGGTGCCACGGCTGATGGTGTAAAGGAACTGGTGGCGATAGAGGGCGGTTTCCGTGAAAGCGAAATGTCATGGAAACAACTTTTACTAGACCTGAAATCCAGAGGCCTGACTACCGCACCACAACTGGCGATTGGTGACGGCGCCTTGGGTTTCTGGAAAGCGTTGAGCAAAGTCTACGATGGTACCCGTTGGCAAAGATGCTGGGTACACAAGACTGCTAATGTTCTGAACAATTTGCCAAAGAGCCTTCAATCCAATGCGAAATCAAAATTGCATCAGATTTGGCAGGCAGCCAACAAAGATGAAGCCGCACGTCATTTTAATGATTTTGTGAATACGTATGAAGCAAAATATCCCAAAGCGGCCCAGTGCCTGGAAAAGGATCGGGATGCTTTGTTTACCTTTTATGATTTCCCCGCTGAACACTGGCGTCACATTCGAACCACGAATCCGATTGAATCGACCTTTGCGACGGTTCGATTACGAACAAATAAAGTGAGAGGCTGTTTTTCTGCGAACACGGTCATCTCAATGGCATTCAAATTATGTCAATGCGCTCAGAAACGATGGATTCGTCTACATCGTCCGGAACGCTTGGCTGATGTTGTTAAAGGAGTGAAATTCGTTAACGGTATTGAAGAAAAACGGATCGCCGCCTAATTCTTCATACACAACTCTTGACAATATCTCTGATTAAACAAGAGCTATTGTAAGAGAATTGCCCTTCCCGTTATATTTTTACCCTTGCTAAAAAAGCCAGAATAAACAGTATTACAGCTATCAATAATTATAGCATTGGCTCCTAATGTTCGTGCATCTGTTTCAAGCCAAGAGGCCACATCTGAGGTTGTTATGATTCTGAATTTACCCCAATTATAATAACTAATGGTGGCAATAACCTTATAATCAAGCGGCAATGCTTCAATATATTCAATGGGCAATACATCACCAACCCCTGCTGGCATACAGTCATTTTTCGGCATATATAAAGCGAATTTCCCTTGATAAGGCGGTAGTGGTTTGTCTTTAGAAACCATTTCAACATTGTATGAACAGGAAACGATAAAAACAAGGATTAATAAAGCTATCTTTTTCATAAATCCCCCTTCAAGTAGTTTAATTAATGCTTTGGATTAAATGTTTTGTGAATTGAGTATATCTGAATATGCTCTTATAGAATTAATTTGTCAATAGAATGGAAAAGGAGCGAATTGCCTCAAATAAAATTTGATTTATTTAGGATGCTTTATTGAAAAAGTATTTTTAGGGTAATCAATATTTAAAATAAATTTGCCAAGAAAATTTTCAACTCCCAAAAGGGTGACAGATAAGTTTGGTAGAAAATCAACAGGTGTATTCTCGCTTGTATATAATACAGTTTTAGCATCTTTTGGATGAAGTATTTCAAATTTTGTTGTATGGGAATACGCAACAGTTTTTCCATTACCAGTATTAATTTGTTTTGGCGTTCCGGCACAAAGATCATGTCCAAGAATGGGAGCATATAAGGCAGGAATAGCGCATTGATCTGCACCTGTGTCGATTAGACCAGATGTCAGAAAGTTTGCTCCAGTATCAGGATTAATAATTCTAACATGCAAACAAGGACAACATCTTCCGACCCGAATTTCAGTGAATGGAAAATTATCTATTGGCATTAATAGACGTGAATTGAATTTTTTTCAGGAACGTAAAAAATTACAGGGTCTTTAGCCCCCAAACTTTTCGCTTCAGTATAGACATCGAATGGATTATCACCAAAACTAATGGCTTTTTTAGCATTAAAAGACCTTAACGCAACATATTTCCCGCCGTACAGTTCACAATCTTTTAATAAGATTTCGGCGTTCATAATAATCCCCTTTCATAGAATAGTTAAATAATTCTGATATATTACTAATTCGGTTATGCCACTAATAACGAACTCTAACCAAGTCAATTATAGAAGTCAAGAAAAATGTTTATATTGTTATATCTACGTTTATTATATACTTATTTACTAACTAATTCAACAATTTCTTCCAAACTCCACACATAATCTGCAATGCACGCTTCCATTGCCGGAGTTAAGAGAGTGTCCATTATACCTGTACCGCCTCACAATCATCTATCTAACATTACTTGACATTTACTCCTGGAGCGCATTTAATCAAGATGTTCGTAATTATTTCAATTTAAGGGGATAGGTTGACGAACCGAAAAGCCGTAACCGCAACGGTCTTCCCCTTAATATCAATGCGAGCTATCATCGGAGGTAGCATGGGAAAGAAAAAGAGTAAACTGTCAAAGACGGAGTCATGCCTTTCTGAAAGATATTCACAATTCTGTAATGAGTTTCAGAAAGCTTCAAATGAGCCTAAATTCATTTTAGACTTTTTTGGTTTAGATCATTCAACTTCTTTACTAGATGATGATAAAATTCTCACACCCATCGAGAAAGCTAAGAATGAGGATGTGAAGGTAATTGCTTTTTGTAAAAACAAAAAGGTTAAAAAGATATTATTGGAACTTGGAGATAAAGGGGCTGATGTAGTAGCCATATATGATTGTATTAAATATCCTAAACTTTTCGATTACGAACTTGAAAGGCTTCCTCAAACATTAGCGTGGCATCCTGATGCAGTATTGCATCCGCAATTTAATGAGATGATTGAACAAGCATCAAAAGGACAAAGAGAATTAAAAAAAAGAGAAAAGGCATTACGAGGGGCGATCAAGTTGGTCTGTGACCTTAAACCGATAAAAATGGTTGCTGTGGACGAATTAAGAAAGCACCATCCCGATTTTAATGAAAGGTTGACAGCATTGCAAAAAGAACTTGAAACGGTTGTTAACCTCTATATTGAAAACGCACCTTTTTTTAGAAATAAAGTTGGGGAAGTATCAGGTTATATTGCCTCAAACTGGGCAAAACCAATTTCAAAGATGGACATACCAAAAAAAATAACATCGAAGTCGCCTCTTTGGATAGGGCGAATAAAAATTATATTTGTCGAATTAAAGAAAATAGGATTTTCAAAAAACCAATCCTATAAAAAAATAATGGACTTGTTTACATTAGCATTCCCTGAAATATGGAAAGACAATGATCCCAATTTGATCCGTCAGCGATATACCTACCATACCAAAACCCAAAAATAATAAATCGTCTTTTTTCTAGAAATCGTCCACTTTCTCGATCGTGACACAAGTATTTTTTTGCCTTATATTACATCAAAAGAGCGAAAAATATTTTTGCTCACGAAAAAGTTTCCGGGGAGGTTAAAGAAGGATGAATAAGTCAAATGCTGTAACGCCTACCTATTTTGAACAAGCTGACATTACCGCTTTTATCTACCATGTTTTAAAATTACCGCCAAAGCCTGAATTGCGTTCTGATGGAAAAGTTGTGTTCCGGTTCGATGAGGATGTCACTGATGCACTGAAACGTTTTTATAACGACGAGCAAGTGCCGGTTTCAACTTTCTGCCAGAAACAGAAAACTATTCGCAGCATGATATTCAGTATGAAGGGCGGGCGGGGATATGGGAAGCAAACGTAAAGGCGTTAGGCTGCCGCCATTTGTAGCAATCACATGGGATATATTGAACAGCAAAGCTTATAAGGAACTACCGCCATCAGCCGGGAAACTATTACCTTATTTCCTTGGTAAAGTTAAACTCAGTTTTAACGACCCTGAAAGATACTCAACAACGTTTGCTTTCACGTTTTTGGAGGCAGAAAAATATGGCTTTGCACCAGCAACTTTTTCCACAGCATACAGAGCTTTACATCAAAAAGGTTTTATTGAAATCTTTGCGCTCGGTGGTTTGAGAGGCGATAGGAAGAGCGCGAGCAAATTTAGATTATCAAGACGTTGGGAGGGCTATGAACCTAAAGAGAAGAAGGGAACTTTACCTGTGTTTGTAGCAAAGAAGGATACGACCACCATAATCAACGAGAGATTGGCTATATATAGAAGAGACTTCAAAAATGGAAATGAAAAACAAGAAAAAAATCATGCAACAACTTCAAAAATGGAAATGAATGATGCTTAAGATGCGTTTTTATTTCCAAAAGTGAAGCTGTAGATTTCCAAAAATGAAGTTGCTCATAAGTGATAAAGGAGAAAAAAACTATGTCAAATAAATCGTGTAAACATTATCAAGGTTGCAATGCACCGATGTGTCCGATGGATGAAAAAAGTTTGAGGTGTATCTGGTATCCTGATGAGGAAATCTGCATGTCATCCGCTTATGGAAATCTTATATGGATAAAAGCGCAAAAGAAGATTGTCAAAGCATTGGCACAGACAAATCGGTATTTCACACTTAAAATGCTTGAAGCAAACTGCGTTATCCGAAAAGGTATCATCGGTCTTGACCCTAACAATGATGAGAAACCACAATTGCAAAGATGGTTAAAGGAACATCCATCAAAGCGGATACTGTCAGAGGAAGAAAAAAAGGCCAGAACTCAGAGGATAAAGAAGTATCAATTTTGTTCTGAGGATAACCGGCCTTCTTTGAAAGGGCAGGGCTCCATTTTGTAGGAAGGGTTTCTTGCCGTGTCTGAGCATTATTTTAATGCTTTGTTGCCGTGATTCGAGACATAAAATTTAATAGACGATGAAAGACAAAGACCCGTGCCAATTATTTTACTGTGAGGCAAGATGAAAGCAGAATTAAACATACCGCAAGAGCTTGTTGACCAGATTGCTGATAGGGTATTGGAAAAGATGTTGCCAGTATTAGAAGCATGGTATGAACCAGATCAACTTTTGAATGTTGATGATGTTGCTACAATGCTTGGTAAATCTAAAGGCCAAATCTATCAATGGGTGAATAGTGCAAGTCATAGTCTCTCTGACTTTCCATATCAAAAGGCCGGGCGGTCTTTACGTTTCTCAAAAAAGAATATTCAAAAGTGGCTGAAAAGCAATAAAAACGGTTAGAAAATGGTTAGAAGCACATTGCAAATAATTGATTACACTTATATTTATCTGCACCTGCTAGGTAGATAGACTAGTGGATATTCAATGATAATTTAAAAATAATTATATTTTCCCTATTGACAAATGTAAATCAATGACTTATAGGTAAGTTATGACACATAATGAATTAAAAAAATGGCGAAGTGACCACAACTACAGTCAGTCGCAACTTGCAAAAGCTCTAGGTACTCATGTGATGACTGTAAGCCAATGGGAACGTAATATTAGAACTATCCCAACATTCCTTCATCTTGCCCTGAGATGTTTGGAACTGGAAGGAGGTGAATCAATAAAGGGTAAACGAAAAAGGAAAGGAGAACGAAACAATGAAAGGTAGCATTCAGAAAAAAGGCAAAACTTATTATGCCGTAATTCCGTTTGCAGGCAAGCGTAAGTGGTTTCGTGGCGGTACAAAGAAAGATGCTGAAAGGGTCTTGGCTGAGAGATTAACTGAGGTCAATCAAGGGTCTTATATAGAAATTCCTAAATTAACATTCAAGGAATATGCAAAGGTGTGGTTTAAGGGTTATGCGGATATGAATTTAAAACCTTCTACCCTTGCCCTTTACAACATTATCTTAGACAAGCATCTAATTCCACAATGGGGAGATCATCAACTTGCAGGAATTAAGACCGCTCAGATTCAGATGTACGCATCGGAAAGACTGAAAAAAGTAGGTTCTAAGACTGTTCGCAACGAAATAGCTTTAATGAAACAAATGTTCAAACATGCCCATCAATGGGGATACGTTAAAACAAATCAAGCTGAACATGCACATAGACCAAAAATAGAAAAAAATGAAATTGAAATTCTTGAACCGGAAGAGATTGAAAGAATGCTAGAGCATTCAACTAATGCTTATCGAACGGCATTCAAGACGGCAGTAATGACAGGAATGCGAGCCGGTGAGCTTTGGGGGTTGCAATGGGGCGATATTGATTGGAACTCTGCACAGATATATGTCAGAAGATCATTATGGGGTGGTAATTTTCAAACACCTAAATCAAAAACATCCATTCGCAAGATTGATATAACCCCAAGTTTAGTATTTGAATTGAAGAAATGGAAACTTGCCTGTCCTGTCAACAAGCACGATCTTGTTTTCCCTAACACAGATGGCGAACTTTCGGCACACAACACAGTTATAAAAAGCCATTTTAATCCAACTCTCAGGCGTGTAGGATTAAGGCATGTTTCGTTTCATTCGCTCAGACATTCAAACGCATCAATGAGGATTCAGGCAGGGCAAAATATTAAGTACCTTTCAACACAACTTGGTCATTCATCCATTAATATTACAATGGATCGGTATGGTCATTTGTTTAACGATATGGATTTTACTAGACAGCAAGTTGAGCTTTTAGAAGATTCTTTTCACTCCGTTAGAAAACCGTTAGAAGAGGGCAATAAAAAAGGTTTAGAAGCATTTGCAGTTAACTCCTAAACCCTTGATTTTTTAGTGGTGCCGAAGCCGGGATTTGAACCCGGACAGGCGTACACCCACTAGACCCTGAACCTAGCGCGTCTACCAATTCCGCCACTTCGGCACGCAGATAGTGCACTATACCTATCAACATCTTCTTGTCAAGATAAAATGAGCTTGAATTTAATCCCCAAAATGTTATGTTACCCAGCCAAATATCTTAAGTGTTACTCAAAAAATAATGATTGTATTTAAGGGAATAGAAAACATAACCGAAGATTTTCGCGGATCGTTTGTCACGATCGGCAACTTTGACGGCGTGCATTTAAGCCACCAGTTCATTTGCCGCAAGCTTGCTGACGAAGCAAAAAATGCCGGGACAAAATCACTGATTATTACTTTTGATCCACATCCCAAAATGATTCTGCATCCTACCATCCGGCCTTTTTATCTTATCACTACCTTAGAAGAGAAGTTGAAATTGCTGGAGGATTGCGGGATTGACGGTACGCTGGTAATTCCTTTTTCCCTGGAATATTCCAAGGTGACCGCCGAACAATTTGTCCGGGAATTTCTTGGACAGAAACTGGCGATTAAAAAAATTATTATCGGCCATGATTACACTTTCGGCAGGAGCAAAAAAGGTAACAGCGATTATTTGATTTCCTCCGGCCGCGAAATGGGTTTCGCGGTGGAGGTTGTTGACGCTTTTAAAGTAGGAGAAGATATCATCAGCAGCACGCTTGTAAGGAATTTGATTATCAAGGGCGACTTTAAAACAGTTACTAATTTGCTGGGAAGATGGTATAATGTTGCCGGTATTGTGGTTTCGGGAAGGGGGCGCGGTGTTGAGCTTGGTTTTCCCACGGCCAACATAAATCCGGAAAAAGAATTACTGCCGCCGGCGGGCATATATACCGCCTTTGTCGATGTGGAAGGGAAACGTTATATGGCGGCTTTAAATATCGGCGAGAAGCCGACCTTCGCTGATTATACCTTTACCTTTGAAGTTCACTTACTTGATTTTTCGGGTGACCTCAGAGGTAAAAAACTAAATACTGAGTTTGTAGAGAAGTTGCGGGAAATTATCAAATTTGATAGTCCCGAAATGTTGAAGAAGCAAATCGTGGCGGATGTGGAAAAAGCGAGATCAATTTTGCTCGAGGAGATTAAAAATATATAATCACGGAATTTAGAAGGAGGTTAGTAAAATATGTTGAGAATTGCTATCGTCGGCGCAACAGGCATAGTCGGTCAGCAGGCGATTGTCAGCCTGATCGGGCACCCCTGGTTTAAAATAACAAAGCTGGTAGCTTCGGAACGCTCGGCGGCAAAAAAATACAATGAAGCTCTTAAGGATGCCAACGGCTCTTCGCGCTGGTGGTGCACCGAAGAAATGCCGGAGGGTATCGCCAATATGGTTGTGGAAGAGGCGGCGTCTTTCGATGCCACTTCGGTGGATATTATTTTTTCCACGATGGATGCGGGAGCCGCCAAAGAATTAGAACCCAAGTACGCTAAAACTACACCGGTCATCAGCACAGCTTCAGCCTTTCGTTACGAAGATGACACGCCCATTCTTGTTGGCGGTGTAAATATGGATCACGCGGCCCTGCTCGCTGTTCAGCAGAAAAATCGCGGCTGGAAAGGATTTGTCTCTCCGAAGCCTAATTGTACGATTGCCGGTCTGGTTGTTTCTTTAAAACCGATTCAGGATTTGTTCGGAGTCAAACAGGTGGTTATGACTTCATTGCAGGCCATGTCTGGCGCGGGAAGAACACCGGGTTTATCCGTTATGGATATGACGGAAAACGTTATTCCTTATATAGCCGGCGAAGAACCAAAAGTAGAAACTGAGCCGCAAAAAATTTTGGGTAAGTTTACCGGCAAGGACATTCAGAACGCCGCTTTTGGTATTACGGCGACTTGTACCCGTGTGCCTGTTCTTGATGGCCACATAGTGTGCGCTTTTGTGCAAACGATAAAACCTTGTACGCCCGAGCAAGTAAAAAAGGCGATGATGAATTTCGGCAAGGATTTTATAAATCTTGCGCTTCCCAGCTCACCGGCGCATCTGATCGATGTTACCGATGATCCTTTTCGTCCTCAGCCGAGAATGGACAGGGACAAAGGCGGCGGCATGACGGTGACTGTCGGGAGGATTCGCAAGGATCCGATTATTGAAAATGGGATCAAGTATGTTTGCCTTGCTCACAACACCAAGCTGGGCGCGGCCAAAGGCGCTCTGCAAACAGCGGAGTATCTGGTCAAGAATTATCTGAAACTGGTTAAATAATTTGTCGCGAAACCCCGGCCTTGAATTTCGAAGGCCGGGGTTTTTTATTTATGGCATTCTTGTAATTATTTTTCTAATTTTTGTGTACTCTAACTTCTGTATAAAAAAATCGATAAAAACAAAATCATTCTTGGAATATTATTTAAAAACATGTATATTAAGAAACAGATTTATTGTGAAACTTCAATTCCGAAGGCGCAGCGGAATTGGTAAGTTGAACAATCCCGCGAAGCGGAGGGTAATGAGACTCAAACTTCGAAAGCAAAGCGAATAGAAGTTTGTTAGTCGAATTATCCCGTATAAGCAGGGATATAATACACCGCAGTTTGCTTTGAGGTTCATACCCGTGATAAAAAACGAAGCTCATAGAATGAGCATGGAGAGAGTTAGGTATCGATTAAAATTATGGAGGTGGTGTAGTGCCGGTGGACATCCATCCCGCGAATAATCCGGTTATATTACTTTACAGTGTTGATCCGGACTGGACGCAAGATGAAAAAGACGAAGTGATCCATCTAACCACACAACTTGGTCATGCGCTGATTGATATGGGGCATCCCATGGTTCTTGTTCCTATTGCGGACGACGATATCGCTAGCCACCTTGATTGCTTCGACTCTGCCGATCATATTATTTTTAACTGGTGTGAAGGACTTCCCGGAATCGAGCACAGTGAATGGCTCGTGGCCAAACGGCTCGAGATGCTCGGCTTTACCTTCACCGGCGCGGATTCCGAAACGCTGGCCTTGGCGCAGGATAAATATCGTGTAAAAGTCCTCCTGGATCAGGCCCTCATCCCCACGCCAGCCTGGCGTATCTTTCATTCCCCCGAGCCATGCGACTGGAATATATTTCCGGCAATCGTCAAGCCGATGAATGAACATTGCTCCATGGGCATCACACAAGACTCCGTCGTGCTGAATCAAGCGGAATTGAAAAATCGCATATCCTTCGTTCTGGATCAATATTGCCAACCTGCTCTGGTGGAGGATTTAATCGACGGGCGTGAATTTCACGTCTCCGTCTGGGGCAACGAAACCCTGACGGTGTTACCCCCCGCGGAAATGGACTTTTCATTTTTCAACAATGTCAAAGACCGGCTGTGCACCTATGATTCCAAATTCATTCCCGGCTCCGAGCATTATGAAAAAATAGAAACCCTGCTGCCTGCCCCTCTGACGAGTGATGAAACCGAGGCGCTGGAGCTGGTATGCAAGAACGCTTACGTGGCTTTAGGATGCAGGGATTACGCCCGCATGGACATCCGGCTGCGGGATAACATCTTTTACGTTCTGGATGTCAATCCCAACGCAGATATCAGCATTGACGCCAGCATGGCGTGCGCCGCCGAAGTGGCCGGTATCAGTTACGGACAGATGGGCAGTCTTATCGTTCGTATGGCCGCTCAGAGGCATCCAGTATGGAGCAAGGTGCGCAAAACCACTCGGAAGAAAACAAAGAAGCTGTAGCAAGTAATTTTTTTTCTTGCTGCGTTATCATAATTCTCGACAATTTGTTTTTTAGACGAGTGGAGCCCCCTCCGGCAGGAGCCGGAGGCTCCCCACAATAATGAGACCCAAGCTTTAGAAACAAAGTGCATAACCTAAATAACCTAAAGGTCACCGTGGGGTCATCAGCGACTGAAGTTTGCAGGTCGTAATGAGACTCAAACTTTAAAAGCGAAGCGCATTAAAGTTTGTTAGTCGAATTATCCAATAGCCAAAGGTTATTGGAAATTATCCCGTAAAGCAGAGGATAAAGCGACCTCCCGCGGATTATACCGCATTCTACCCCCGGCTGAAGACGGGGGATTCCAAACCGCGGGATTGATAAATTTGGCGCTTTCCGATGGTCTACCCGTTTGTTTAGCTCTTCGGCAAAAGAGATTCGTAAACGTCAAGATCATTTTGTGAAAAGCAACAGAATATAATCTCCTCTATCTTAGACGATTTCCGAACCACGTCACAGACAGTTTCAACAGCAACTCGAGCCGCCAGTTCAATCGGATAGCCATACACTCCGGTGCTGATACTCGGGAAAGCAATTGATCGCATTCCGTGCTTTGCAGCGATGGCAAAGCTGCCGCGGTAACAGGAAGCAAGCAGTTCCGGCTCGCCATTTTTTCCGCCTCTCCAAACCGGTCCCACGGTGTGGATGATAAATCGCGCGGGCAGTTGATATCCTTTAGTAAGCTTTGCCTCGCCGACCTTGCACCCTCCGAGCGATCGACACTCCTCAAGCAGTTTCAGCCCTGCGGCGCGATGGATTGCGCCATCAACTCCGCCTCCGCCAAGAAGCGATGAATTCGCCGCATTGACGATCGCATCGACCGAAAGGGTGACAATATTTGCCTGAAGCGCCCGCAATCTGGTCATCAAGTTATCTCTTGCCTCCTCATTATCTTTGCGGATTGGTATAAATGATTTGTTAAGTTTTGTATTTGCTGAGTTCTCCGATAACCAATGGGTCGATTGCTTCACCAATGAGTATATCCCGATAATCGTTCTTGGCCAGCATTACCGTGGCTTTGAGCTTTTCCATAGATCCAGCGGAAATAATAATTATATCACGTTTCACTCGATCTTCTTCCCTGTGCCATGATTCTGTGCCGTACCCGGATAATATATCCAGGACTTCCGGAATCTGTTCCTCAGAAAAATATCTTTTAATCCAATCTTCTATCATCTGACCTGAAACACGAAGTAAAGTAGAATAATTAACGCAATCACCATAACACCGATAATCAGCGTCCGCGCAGAAATAGCAGTTGGTTCGATCTTTGTCGGTTTACCCATATCCCCATGTTGGTGGTTCCGTAGTTTTTAGGTCCTGCCTGCATGCCACTTATGTCGCCTGCTGTAATAACATTAACCGGCGCAGTCCCTGTTTCCGCCGCCTTTAACACTTTTTCGTATAATTGGCGAACGTCCTGAGGCATCGCGTCAATGCTCTGGTATTCTGTGCCGTTGAAGATAATTTTAGTCTGCATCGTTGCCGGGTTTTCCTGATGGTCTGAACCCGCCTGTGAAGCCATCGCCTTTTCAAAAGCGTTACGGATATCAAGAGGCATTTCCTCTACAGAGTTGTATTCTTTTCTGTTAATTTTAAATTTGTGCTTAACATTTACATTCATCGCATTTCCCTCCTTATTTGTGAAACTCCAATTCCGAAAGCGAAGCGCAGCGGAATTGGTAAGTTGAACAATCCCGCAAAGCGGAGGGTATAATACCCGTGATTCGGATAACACAGAAAAAGAAGATGCATATCTGCTTAAAGCGTGATCCAACCGATGTGCGGCGGCCTTTTGCCTCGTCCCTCTCTTGAGCGTTTTGTTAGCTGCGTTTAGGGTTACGACGCAAAACCAATGGTGCATCACCCTTTTCCTTAACGAGAATAAGACTATCTGTTGTGGTTTCGTAAAGCACGAAATAGCCTCCTAAGAAACCGAGATACATCACTAGACTGCTTTCACTTGTGTTTAGCGATATTTTAGATCGCTCTATATCCACTATCGTCTTTCCATAGCCAGTCTTAGCGAGGTGGCATCAAGATTTCCGAATGCAAATGCTAAAGCATCTGTTAAAATTAACAGATATAAGATAGTATCACGCAATCTCGGGTTGGGAATCAATGCAATGAAATAATCAAGGTGAGTCATTGGCGTACTGAAAAATGAAACAAGAACCGCGACGACAAACCACTTTCCTGGCTCTGGAAGAAAAGATGCCGAGATTAGGACAAGTAAAAAGTTAACGATAATAAGCCCCTGCCAGTGTTTCCGCCCCAATTGTCTGATTCGGCTCTGCGCACCACCACCGGGAGGGAAGCGGTCACCACTTAGGACCTGAGAAGTAGCAAAGCCTACCCATAGAGAGAGAAGAGACCCTAAAAGCGGATACAACGCTAATTTTGCTATATCATCAAAGCCTACGAATTCAAGAACATTAATACGGAAAAAACCCCAATATCCAAAAAGGTATAATAGAGACACCGCAATACTATATGGTAATGCAAAAGCTAAACATTTTTTATAAGGAATCTCGTTCATAATGTTTGTGAACAGCTAACAATTAATATAATAACTTAGTATTTTAAAAAACTTCACAAAATATACTTTATTTCTCAGAAAATTAAAATACAAATTTGTTTTTTAAAGTCAACTACCACCACCAGAGGTGGTGGCTTGTTGCGGCTGGCTACTCCTATAAAGGGGACAACCGCCCGCCTTTAAAGAAACGATTCATTTGATTACAACTGGTAGAACCGTTTTTATTACTCTTATGTTACCACCACCAAAGGTGGTGGTTTCAACCGATGAATCAATAGGAAAACAAATTCAAGTTTCTGGTCTTTCGTGGTAATAAGAATGAAAAACCAAGTTGGTAAACTATGGAAAAATTGGTAAAAGATCATAAACAAAGATTTGACTAATCATGAACATATTGGACAGAAAATTTTATCTGCGCGATACACTGCAGGTCGCCCGTGCGCTTTTAGGGAAAAAATTGGTGCGTCAAATTAACGGTCTTGAGCTTTCCGGTATGATTGTGGAGACCGAAGCTTACTGTCGTGAAGAGGACAGCGCCTGCCATGCCCATCGCGGCAAGACGCCGCGTAATGCCGTCATGTTCGGTGAACCCGGCCATGCTTATGTTTATTTTACTTACGGCATGCACTACATGCTCAATTTAGTAACTGAAGCGAAAGACAATCCTTGCGCAGTACTCATACGCGCTGTTGTGCCGCTTGCCGGAATAGAAGAAATGGAAGCCCGCCGGAAGAGGAAAGGCGCTGGATTAACCAATGGTCCGGCCAAGCTCTGTCAGGCTTTCAGTATTGATAAGGCATTAAACGGCTGGGATTTAACCTGCGGTAAAGAATTATGGGTAGAGGATTACAAGAAAATTCCGGCTGAATCAATCATTGCTACACCCCGGATAGGTATTGATTACGCGAAAAAAGAACATCGGGATGCTCCATGGAGATTCTTATACCAATTCTAAATCAAAGATGATATCGCGGCGGCAGCAAGAAATATGATCACGCCGCCTTGGCAACCAGAAATAATATTTGATTTGTTATTGCCGGTATGATATTTTTTTAATGCAATTCAAACAAGGGAGGGTTGATTATGGAACTAAATATCGTGGCTTTGATTGCAGTGTTTCTCTTGATGATCACGCTCGGCATTCAAATCCAAATCCGCACAGTCAGCAAAAAATTGGATGAGCTTCTGAGTCGGAAGTCTTGAATTCGGTAGCAAGTGCATTCCCTGTAGCTTGCTTCGGGGTAAGTGAGCGAATACTTAATGATATATTCTTTATGAATTGAAGATTCTCCGCGGCAAGCCGCGGAGAATCTTCAATTATTCCAATTCTAAATTAAATCACATTTTTTGTTGGCAATACAACTCGGCATCCAGGCATAATAAAAATCATTATATAGAATTTTTCCACAATTTGATTGACATCTTGTCAAGTATAACTATTTTAAGCTAAAGATGGATGGGAAAAATGTTCATCGACAAAAGGAGGATATTTGATGTTTACAGTTACGGAAAAGGCATTGGAAGTAATCAAAGATTTTATCAAAGAAAAGAAAGTTGATTCCGCTGTGCGGATTACATTGTCTATGGGCTGTTCGGGGACCGCTTTGGGCATGGCTTTGGATGAGCCTGGGAATGCAGATGAAGTGTTTGAAGAAAAAGGAACAAAATTTATTATTGATAAAGATATTTATAATCAGGCAAAACCGATCAATGTTGATTTTGTAGATACGCCGCAAGGGTCTGGATTTAAATTAACATCTAGTCTCGCTCCTGCTGTAGGAGGCGGTTGCGGCTCATGTTGCAGTTGCTAGAATTTCGGGGGAGGAATTTTTCTCCCCCTTTTTATTAACATCATGATTGAAAAAAACAAAACAAAAAGAAAAATTAATTCCTTCGAAAATCTTCTCCGACAAGGGAAATACCGTGAGGCGATTGTTCTCGGTGAAGAAATTCACAAAGCATATCCGGAAGAGGAGTCCGTCTTATTGATGTTGTCCTGGGCATATTATGACAGCGGAGACACGCAGCAAGCTATAATATATTTAAATATACTATTGGAGCGGGAACTGCTGCGAAAGGTTTTTACAGGCTTCGCCTTTGATGAACTTGTGCGCATCTATAGGCAGGAGAAAAATTTCCACAAATTGGTGGAAATTTGCGAAAGGGCAGTTGCCGCGCAACCGGAAGATGTCGGGCTCTTAACTGAACTGGGCAAGGCCTATCTTCAATCAGGCCAAGCTAAAAAGGCTAGCGGCATTTATGAAAAACTTATCGGAATCGAAAGCGACAATCCCGCTTTTTATTGCCATTGGGGCGAAGCTTTGTTTGCCGCCGGGTTGATTCAGGAAAGCGAAAAAGCCTATCTATGGGCCAGCGAAATTGACTCGGATCAACCGGACCATTATTACTTCAAAATCGCTGTTTTATTTCAGCAAGCGGGAAACCATAAAAAAGCTGAGAGATTATTAAATAAATGCATTACTGTAAGTTCGGCGAATCCACTATATTATTGTTCGTTAGGAGACAGCCTGGTTGGCTTGGGGCAAATACCGAAAGCTTTGAAGGCTTATCAGACTGCTGTGCAATACGATAATTCCGGAGCTGGAGCTTACTATAATCGTTTAGGTCACGCACTTATGAAGGCAAACCATTTTTCTCATGCAGTTGAGGCTTTTAAATCGGCCATAGTTCATGACTCTGCGCAACCTTACTATTTAAGCTTAGCCGCAGCTTATAAAGGGATGGGGCTTGTCGATAGGGCTGATAAAATTATAAGTGAAGTAAACAAAATCAGATAAGTTTATATTTTTCCGTATTTGCGATGAAATTCCTTAAAAGCATGATAGAAATATTCATTTTCCTCTATTTCTTTTTTAAGAATCAGGCCTATTTCGGTAATTTCGTCTTTGTTGATAATTAAGTTGACACTCTTATTGTAAGCATGCATGTAGTCCATAGTTGCAAAAGTTTCGCTGATTAAGACAACAAAAATTTGTCGGCGGGTAGACATAGATAAATTATCCAAATAATAGAGAACATTATCAATTCCTCCCGTATCGGTATCGAATTTTTCATCAACAACAATGATATTAAATGTGTGAAAATTTGAATATTTTAAAACTTCTTTAAATGTCGTTGGTTCAATTACGTTATAATCAAGTGATTTCAATGCGTCATTGATCTTTTGCCTGACGACAGGATCATGTTCGCAAATCATGGCAGTTTCGTTATCTGTATCTTTATAACCAAAAGGCCGTCCGGAATAATCTATTTCTTCTGCTTCTGGTGCCGGTGTCGATTTTTCTTCATTCATGTTAATTTCCTAATAGATATTTAATATTCCCATATAATTCGTCAGCTTCAAGATCAAGACCAAGTGCTAGTTTTATAATCTTTTTTAATCTTGCCATATGAGTTGTCAACTTCAAGTGTCCCCAGATTGGTGGTTTTTTCACCGCGGAAGTTTTTTATCGAGTCTATCCCACGATTCACGCTAGCTCTATTCGTAGCATAAGCGATCGCCGTATCTTCAGTAATCAAACCTTTTTCAAAAAGATCGACGATGCAATAGTCAAAAGTGATCATGCCAAAAGTTGTTCCTTGCCGGATAATATCAAAAAATGTTTTTCCTTCCGATTCTCCGTGCAGGATAACGTCTTTGACACGCAGGCTTGTACTCAGCGCTTCGAAGGCGGCAACACGGCCACCGCCAACTTTTGGCAGAAGGCGTTGACAGATAATCCAGCGAAGCGAATCAGCAAGACGCGTGCGTATCTGGTTTTCTTCATCCACAGGAAACATGCCAAGAATACGGTTGATTGTTTGACCGGCATCAATTGTATGCAAAGTGCTCAGCACTAAATGACCTGTTTCAGAAGCACTTAGCGCAATTTCCACAGATTCACGGTCACGCATTTCACCCACAAAAATTACCTTTGGCGCCTGACGCAAAGCTGCGCGTAAACCATTGGCGAAGCTGTCAAAATCCTTACCCAATTCGCGCTGATTGATAGTGGCCATTTTTTGAGAGTGTGTATATTCTATCGGGTCTTCTAGTGTAATTATATGCACAGAATATTTTTCATTGATTTCATTGATAACCGCAGCCAGAGATGTGGTTTTACCACTACCTGTAGCACCTGTTACCAGAACAATGCCGTTCTTTTCAGACACGACGCGGTAATAAGCATCTGGTAATAACAGCTCTGCGCAAGTAGGAATTTGAGTTTCAAGTTTTCTTAAAACGATAGAGTAATGGCCGCGCTGTGAAAATATATTCACGCGGAAACGGGCAACACCCGGCAACTCGTATGATAAATCGCAGGAACCTTCTTTAATCAGCCTTTCCAGCAGCCGGTGGTCCTGATTAATCAAGTTTAGAGCAAAAATTTCTGTTTGAAACGGTGTAAGTTTTTCGAAAGGCGGCCTTAAATCAACACGGACTAATTGGCCAGCGGCCTCCACCTGAAAAGGTTTATCCGCGGTTAAGATAAAATCGGAAATCTCCACATTGGATTCCAACATTCTTGTCAATATATGGTCTATTTCAGGCTTTCTCATAAGCTATCCTTGCAATGATTTATGCTTCGGTAAAGTCTGTTGGTGGATATTTCAAAAGCGGACGGAATCTGGCTTTATCGTTCGCTTTCACGTAAGCCTCGTCAGCGTCGATCCAGCCGCGGCGATAAAGATCCATAATTCCGTCGTCCAAAAGTTGCATTCCGTATTTTTTACCCGTCTGCATCATGGAAGGAATTTGATAGGTTTTAGATTCGCGGATCAAATTACGCACTGCGGGGGTGGCAATGCAAATCTCCAGAGCAACACAGCGGCTTTTGATGTCAATTCTCTTGAACAGAACCTGTGAAACAACCGCGCGTAAACCATCGGCCAGTGTAGAGCGGATTTGTAACTGTTCAGATGCCGGAAAAACCTCAATTATTCGATCAACTGTTTTCGCTGCACTGGTTGTATGAACTGTGGAAAAAACTAGATGGCCGGTGGATGCGGCTTCCACAGCGAGCGAGATGGTTTCGAGATCGCGCATTTCACCAACCAGAATAATGTCTGGATCTTCACGCAATGCTCCTCGCAGTGCTGCAGCGAAAGATTTAGTATGAAGTCCCACTTCCCGTTGGTTAACGATGCAACCGTGACTCTTATGAACAAATTCAATAGGATCTTCAATTGTAATGATGTGGTCCTTGCGCAGGTGGTTAGCTTCATCAATAATGGCCGCCAATGTTGTGGACTTGCCGCAGCCCGTAGGGCCGGTGACCAGCACAAGACCACGCGGGAGAGCAGCTAATTTTGATATCACGCTAGGGAGTCCCAAATCCGCACAAGTTGAAATTTTATCCGGTATTTCGCGAAATACGGCACCTATACCGTTTTTTTGCCGGAAGTAATTGACGCGATAGCGCGCGAGAGTAAGGACTTCATAAGCAAAATCAACGTCACCCGTTTCTTCAAAATGTTTAATTTTATATTCCGGCGTGATTTCATAGAGAAGCACTTTTAAAGAGTCATTGGTGAGAACATCATATTTAATCCGCTCAATATCCCCGCGGATTCTGATGGCAGGTTGTTGTCCGGAAATGAGATGAAGATCTGATGCTCCCTGCTCATGCATAAGATGAAAAAAAGCGTCAATTTTTGCCATTTATTTTTCTCCGTCGGAGGTATTGACTATCTTCTACCATTTTTTTTGCCGGAAAAGAATCAAATAATTTAACGAATGTAAATTTTATGATCGCATAGAGATTTCTTGCCGGCTTTCCACTTATTAAAAATTATTTGTGAATATAGAAAAAACTCAATGATTTTGCCAATCCAGGAATTATATTAACAATTTCTTGACACTAAGACAAGCAATAATATATGCTCTCCCACGTTTTGCTATGGGAATTTGAAATATTGGGGATGTAGCTCAGCTGGGAGAGCGCGGCGTTCGCAACGCCGAGGCCAGGGGTTCGATCCCCCTCATCTCCACCAGAACATAATCCAAGACAATCCAATAAAATCCAGAATCACGTTAGAAATAGCTGGTTTTTTGTTGCTATTCGTCCAAAGACGTGCTATAAGATTGATCACAATCCGGCATTTTTAGGGGCTGATTAACAGTAATAAAGCCCCCAAAAAAATAGCAAGCCCCCACGAAGTCCCCAAAAGGAGAAATCTATGCCCAAAAGAATAAAGCCATTGACCGAGATCAAGGTTCGTTCCGCAAAACCGCAAGCGAATGAATACAAGCTTTTCGATGGAGGTGGTCTTTTCCTTTTGGTTACGCCATCGGGCGGCAAGTTATGGCATTTCAAATACCGCTTCGATAATAAAGAAAAGAAACTCACTTGCGGTACATACCCGGAAATTAGTCTTCTTGAAGCAAGGAAACGACGCGATGAAGCAAGGTCCCAGATAGCACATGGCATTGATCTAGGAGCCGTTCGCAAAGCACTCAAGCAAGCAAATACAGAAGAAACTGAAATAGTCGAAGTCATAGCCAGAGAATGGCACGAAAAGTTTAAATCGAAATGGACGGAAGGGCACGCACTTAAAATCTTGCGCAGCTTGGAACTTGACGTTTTCCCTTGGATTGGTACACGGCCAATAAAAGATATTAAAGCACCCGAACTGCTGACAGTGTTAAGACGTGTAGAATCAAGGGGCGTATTGGAAGGGGCACACCGTATAAGAGGCCTTTGCAGCCAAATCTTTAGATATGCAGTAGCAACCGGACGCGCTGAACGCAATCCGGCGCAAGATTTGATTGGTTCATTGGCACCGGCAAAAGAACAGCACTTGGCGGCTATTACAAACCCAAAGAAAGTTTGTGAATTACTTCGAGCCATTGACGGTTATTCCGGCAGTTATGTTGTAAAATTAGCTTTGCAGTTATCGCCGCTTGTCTTTGTCCGTCCTGGAGAATTACGTCATATGGAATGGACAGAGGTTGATTTTGATGATGCCCTTTGGAGCATACCGGCGGAGAAGATGAAAATGAGAGAGCCGCACCTTGTGCCACTATCACGGCAAGCAATAAATATTTTGGAAGAAGTCAGAAAATTGACTAGCGCGAGTAAATATGCATTTCCTTCCGCCAGAACTGTTGACCGGCCAATGTCAAATAACGCTATCTTGGCAGCATTGCGCCGTATGGGATACACGAAAGACGAGATGACCCCGCATGGATTCAGGGCAATGGCACGGACAATCATTGATGAAGTCTTGCAAGTAAGACCAGATTTCATTGAAGCGCAATTAGCGCACCGAGTCAGCGATCTACTGGGGCGCAGCTACGACAGGACTCAACATTTGAATGAAAGACGGAAAATGATGCAGCAATGGGCGGACTATCTGGACCAATTAAGGGCCGGTGTCAAGGTTTTACGATTTATACAGACGAAGGGATAATAATTATTTTTCATTCCGGCGTAAATTCCCTGGAAAAGTTGAATATCGCCGCCGCACTATTCTTTCCGATCAGCCAATGTAACTTGCCCGTTACATAGTTGAACAATTCATAGTGATAATGACTGTGTGTAGTCTTATCATTGCAACGGATGTCTTTAATTCTTTTTGAATTCATGTTGTGAGACCTCCTCAATTAATAGTCTTATGTCCGACATTCTCCAAACGGTTGTTCGCTTACCAAGTTTGACCGGTTGTGGAAATCTTCCTTCTTTAACACCGGCCCACCAACTTGATTTGGAAATGGGGATAATCGCCGGCGTAGTTTTGCTGCCTACTATCTGATTTAATCGTAAAAATTCTTCAATTTGTAAATCATGCATTTTCAACTCCCCTTTATTACTTGTAAATAGTGTGACATATATTAAAATTTCCTGATTAAATATATTAAGAGACTTCTTTCAGCGTAAAAAGCCTTTTGCCCAAGGGATTGTGAATCCTCTTCGCCTTCTTTAGCTCAGTGCCTGTCTGTGTTTGATTGCTCATGTAACTAAATTGTAACCTCTATTTCCACAGTAACGGGGGTTCTTTTTTAGAATTTCCATACCTCTATTAAAATCCTCCACACACTCCTGCGTAGTTCATGCGTGTTCACGTTCACCCCCCTAAAGGGGGTGGCGTGAACGAATGGTACAAACTACGCCCGTTCACGACTTGTTCACTTTTTGTTCACACCCATAATGTGGAAGGTTTTGATTTTGTTGCAAATAATTTTTATTCATTCACTCCCGTTCATGTTTTGTTCATGTTCATCGCAATTTATTTTTTCGCCGTTTTTATCGACAAAGTTCCATCCGTCCGCTGTCAGTTTACCTTCGTTTGTCATCATACCTTCCTTGATGGCCCACTTCTTGACACTTGTTATACGTCCTTTAGCAATTTTCAGCTCGTCGTGTATTTCGTCATATGTTTTACCCTCATTAATGAGTCGCAAAACTTTTTTTTTGACTTCTGCCTTCGATGCTTCCATGTCCATATAGTTTGACCATTTTGATCTTTTCCCAGAGTGAATCGCGTGTCCTGCATGTATTTTAAATATTCGTATGGGACTCTCGATTTGCTGAAGGAAACAATGAAGTCAGCACCATTTTCCGGGCCGCTGTTCGGTGGTTTTTTCAAAATAATTGATAGATCAATATTATCTTCTCGTGCTGACGTGCCACGCTGACCACCATCTTTGTTTGTGTGATGGAGTAATATAAATGTGATGTCTGCAAACCGCAGATCTATCAGCCATTGATTTACAGGATCCCAGTCCTTTTTACAATTTTCATCGATGCCGCCGGTCAAAGATGCTATATTATCAATTACGAAAACTTTAATTTTAAATGCTTCGAGATAATTTTTTGTACAGAGTCGGGGGCAGTTCAAGAAGCTGGTGGGTTACAAAGGAAGAACTAACGGTCTTGTGTACCAAAATCGATCCCCTAAATATTTACGGCACGAGACAACGATGACTTATTTATCGAAAGGAATGCTAAAATGAGCGAAGTATTAGTTGAAAAAAAGGGTGTAGTCTATACTGTAATCATCAATAGACCGGAAATAAAAAATTGTGTGAACCGAAAAACCGCTGACCAGTTGGCCGATGCCTTTCGCGACTTCGGCTGCGATCCCAATTATTTAGTAGCTGTTCTATGCGGCGCGGGAGGAACATTCTGTGCGGGCGCTGATTTAAAAGCCGCTGTTAATATTACCGATCCGAATGGACCGGGAAATAGAATGGATAAAGATATGACGAAAGATGGACCAATGGGCCCCTCCAGAATGCATCTTTCCAAACCGGTTATTGCTGCTGTTTCCGGCTACGCTGTGGCTGGCGGCATGGAACTCGCCTTATGGTGCGACATGCGGGTGATGGAGAAGGACGCAATTTTTGGCGTATTCTGCCGCAGATTCGGTGTTCCCCTGATTGATGGAGGAACTCAGCGTTTGCCTCGATTGATAGGCATGAGCCGTGCCATGGATTTAATTCTTACGGGTCGTCCGGTAAATGCGGATGAGGCCCTGCAGATAGGACTTGCCAACCGGGTTGTGGAAACCGGAACCGCTAGGGAAGAGGCTGAAAAATTGGCTGAACAAATTAGTGCCTTCCCACAGAAATGTATGCGAAATGATCGGCAATCCGTTTATGAAGGATTCAATATGAACTTTGAAGAGGCTATGGAACTGGAATTCTCAAAGGGTTATGACATCGTCATGGTCAGCGGTGAGGCTGTTCAGGGCGCCTCTAAGTTTACATCGGGTACAGGCAGACACGGTAAGTTCTGAGCATTGATAATAATATATTGTATGCTTAACCCGGAGACGATCAACGGCTTCATCCATAAATGTAATACGGATGAGTAATTTTAAAAGATGCTACCGGCCCAGAGATTATTCTCGGAGGCCAAGAAAAGCAATTATTGATTGATAAGAACTTTCTTTTCTGGAAGGGGAGTGTAGAGATAGGGCGTTGTGGTATGTCAACACAATATGTGGGGCAATGTCGATGTTTTGCCGGGCGTGAATTTTGTTTATTACAGATTGAAAGCTAGCAAACTAGACAAGGTTAACGTTTTGAGGATTACAGGAAGAAATGAATTATTTAACCAACATTAAGTTTTATTAGAAAATTAATATAAGCTCAGCAATATATCTTTCATCCTCCCGTGCAAGGGTACTTGAATCACCTTGCTCCTCTATAGACGCTTCTTATCTTATAGTCTGTTATGGAACGGCTTAGTGATGGAAAAAATCGGCTTAACCGTTCAAGAAACCTTGCCGTGAACCCGGGAATAATAAGGTAACGATCTTTTTGTATACCCTTAATGATATCATCAGCCACAACGTCAAGGGGCAGAACAGGCACGGTCTGCGTAACAACACGATTCTCTGCCGTACGATAAGTGTTCAAATCATCCACCATAGGTGACTCAAACTCACCGGGACAGACAAGATGAACCTTAATACCCTGTGGTTTAAGCTCCATGCGCAGGGTCTCCGTCAAACCCACAAGGGCAAACTTGGAAGAGCAATAGGCTGAATATCCGAAGGACGCCATCTTGCCCCCCAGAGAGGAGATGTTCACAATCCTCCCCCGGCCTTTCTGCTTTAAGAAAGGGATCATCATCTTTGTGCAGTTGAGCACACCGAAGTAATTAATATCCATTATTTCTCGGAAGGTTGTTAAAGAGAGATTTTCAAAATAACTTTCCCTGAGTATGCCTGCAACGGAGAAATATTCTATACCTTGAAAGAAGCGAAAACGTTAATTGAAGAATGGCGCATGGAATACAACACGTTCAGGCCGCACAGTTCTTTGAATTACCGTCCTCCAGCGCCAGAGGCGTACCTGAATTGAGAAATAAAAAATGGCAGAATTCTAACTTAACATGTGGTACAAGTATTTGGGGCAGGTCATCTAAATGTCGTTATGAGTAAATCAGTTGGATAATTTTAACAACGATGGAAAATACTTTTACAAGTATCTCAAAGACAATAAGTATAGTTTCCATAAGCAAGACCTCCTAGGTTGGATTTTCTTGCTTGGTTTTTCCAATACAAGAATGCAAAAAATAAAACACTTTTGCATAAATGTTATTTACTCATGCAGATACTAGCCCCCTTTATTAATTAGATTAAATCTATTATAGGAGTTTGGTATATGGTTTGTCAAGTAAACAATTCCGATATAAAATAATAATCATTTGATATCACTAGGGAATGTGCGCGACAATGTTACTTTGCACTGCCTGAACATTACATTTAACGATAGCTGACTTTTTATGTTAGCGTAATTTATTAACACAATCAGAATATAATATGGGGGCATATTTGGGGGTATGAGGTAAATTGCATTACAAAGAAGTTTAATTATTTAAATAATTTAAGTTATCAGTTCGATCCCGCTCATCTTAAATCCTCTACTTGTTTTTTGATCTTAATTCTTTTTTCCTTAATCATGGCCGCTTTATTGCCCTCCAGCCATGTCTTCATGGCTTCTTCTCTCTTGATGGAAATCCATATTTTTTTGTTCAGGGCTTTTTTTGCTTCAAAATCTTTCTCATCCAGTTTACTCACATCCTTGAGCTTTAATATTACATAAGTATTATTGATGAAAAGCGGCTTTACCGCGTACGGTTTATTGGTCGAGAGCTGAAAAAGAACTTCAGCCACATCCTGATTAGATCCCAACTTGGGAATAGTATTCCCTGGCTGGAAGAACCCTGTTTCGTTAACTTTCAAACCGTTTTTTGCGGCGATTTTATCGAGAGTTTCTCCTGATTTTGTACTCTCTAAAATCGACTGCGCTTCTTTTTCGGCAAGAATTCGCATTTCGCTTTCTATAAAGCGGCCCCGGACTTCATTTTCTATGGTGCTCAGTTTCGGCAGGTAAGCGGGTTTTTTATCGATAACTTTCAAAAGATAATAGCCGTTTTCGGCGGCAAAGACTTTACTGATTTCGTCTTTCTGCAAATCTGAAATTATAGTGGCAAAATTATTAATAAATGTAAATTCCTGCGGTGGCTTATTAATCGGGAAAAAATCCACATCATGAATTTGTAAATTATTTTTATTGCCATAAGCCTCAAATTTATCTTCTTGATAAATAATATCATGAGCCTTTTTCGCCTCTACGTAAGCGCTTTGCATTCCTCTTGTTTTCTTTAATTCTTTAACTATGGTGCTCTTAACATCGGCCAATGGTAATTGTTTGCCGTCTTTCGTCTTATATTTATCTTTGTAGCTCCCGTAATAGCTTCTAATATCGGAATCACTGATATCTGGTGAAAAAGAATCGCCCGCGAAAAATATATATTTAAATTTCATCTGTTCGGCGATACGAAATAGATTACTGTTACGCTTCAGATAATCTTCCAATTCGGTTTGGGTCGGGGTAATTTCCTTTTTAATATTTTTACCGGAAATTTGCACAAAATTAACGTTAATTTTTTGGTTCTGTAAAACGTACAAATCGTAAATTTCCTGATCGGAAATTTTAATGCCTTCACACACAATCGTTTCAATTTTATTGGCAATCAATTCGGCTTTTTGGAGAGCTTCGAAATCTTCGGAGGAAAGTTTATTATAGCGAAGTATTTGCTGGTATTTGCGTTCATCAAATACGCCGTTTGTTTGTAATGCCGGAACCGACATGAGCATATTTCTTAATTCCTCATCGGAAACTTGAATCTTTAAATCCTCGGCTTTAGCAATTATAATCTGCCGATTCAGCAAATCATTATACGCTTGTCGTTTGAGATCCATCTTCTTGAGTATTTCCGGAGTAAGCTTCGCGCCCAAGCTAAGCTGGGCCCTATCCAACAATTTTCCATATTCGTTACGAAATTCTGCATCGCTGATTATTTTTCTATCGATTGTAGCAATTGCATTTGCGGTGTTACTGCCTCTATTGGAACCGAAGTAAAGAACAAAGACGATAATGATGATTCCTATAATTGCAATCATGAACCAGCCACGCGCGTGTTTACGAAAAAATCTCAACATAAAAGCACCTCGAAAGGATAATGAATTTGTCCAACAACAAATAAAACTTTTACTTTATTATTATAGTCATTTGCAAAATGCAAACATAATTTAAAAAGGCGTTGATTAGGATAATGAAATACGGTATAGAAAATAAATCTGTGGGAAAGTCATTATCTTAAATTCGTGAAAATACAGGAGGATAAATGCTATTTGATTATGTTTTAGGAAAATTTTCCAACGATCTTGCTATTGATCTTGGTACTGCTAATACAATTGTTTATGTCAAAGGTAAGGGAATAGTTCTAAATGAACCCTCTGTTGTCGCCGTGCATCAAGATTCAAGAGGAACAAAAAAGGTGCTTGCTGTAGGCAATGAAGCTAAAAACATGCTGGGGCGTACTCCGGGCAATATTGTTGCCATCAGGCCGATGCGCGACGGTGTTATTGCCGATTTCGATATAACTGAAGCGATGTTGAAACATTTCATTTTATGTGTCCATAACCGCAAGTCTTTGGTGCGGCCACGAATTATTGTTGCCGTGCCGTCAGGGATAACACAAGTGGAAAGACGAGCCGTACGCGAGGCAGTGGAATCGGCTGGTGCCAGAGAAATTTACCTGATTGAAGAGCCGATGGCTGCAGCTATCGGCGCCGGTTTGCCGGTTTCCGAACCAACAAGTTCAATGGTGGTAGATATTGGCGGCGGGACGACGGAAGTTGCCGTTATTTCCCTTGCCGGAATTGTGTATTCGAAATCTGTGAGAGTTGCCGGTGATAAGATAGATGAGGCGATCGTTCAGTATATGAAGCGGAAGCACAACTTACTTATCGGAGAAAGAACAGCGGAAATTATCAAAATTGAGATTGGCTGCGCCTATCCTTTTGAAGAAATTAAAATTGGTTCCATAAAGGGGCGCGATTTGATTTCGGGAATTCCCAAAATCACTGAAACTAATTCGGAAGAAATCAGGGAGGCCATCAACGAACAGGTCATCTTTATTGTTGACGCAATTAAAGATACTTTGGAAAATTCCCCACCGGAACTTGCCGGTGATATTGTTGATCGTGGCATCGTTCTTACAGGTGGTGGAGCCCTACTGCAAAATATTGACATCCTTATCAGAGAAGAAACAGGATTGCCTATAACTATTACGGATGATCCTCTGTCCGCTGTTGCCAGAGGCGCAGGCATGGCGCTGGATCAACTCAATGTGCTCAAAGATATTGCTCTTCAAATATAAAAAACGTCCGGGGCATAATACAATCTATATCCAGCAGATAGCGTTCGATGCAGTGTTATAATTATTTTCCTATTGGGTAAAAAATGTTTTTTTTAAGGAAATACAAAACAGCTATCTTCATCGTTACTCTTCTCATCATGGCCCTGATTATGTTTTCCTATAATTTAAAGTTTGGGGCGGATGGAAGTTTCTTCAAGAGAATTGTATTAGAAGCAGTTGCGCCTGTGCAGAAAGTTTTGAGCGCTTCCGTCACAGGTATAAAGGATGCCTGGCTGCGCTATGTTCTTCTGGTCGGGATTGAAGAAGAAAATAAAAATTTAAAAAATAAAATTAACGAATTCAAATCGACTCTAATTTTATATCAAGAGGGTTACCTGGAGGCACAAAGACTAAGAAAACTTCTAGATCTTAAAGATGATTATAATTACCATTTTATTTCCGCGCGGGTTATCGGAAGAGAGCAAGCTGCGCTTTCTAAAACGATATTAATCAGTAAAGGTGCGGCTCATGGCCTGAAAACCGGCATGCCAGTCATAGCGCCCCCGGGATTAATTGGCCGCCTGATTGATGTTTCCTGGCATGCTTCCAAAGTATTATTGTTTATTGATGAAAACAGTAACGTTGGCGCGATTGTGCGGCGAACACGGACGCAGGGCATTATCAGTGGGGCAGGTCCACGCGGGCTTATATTGAAATATATTTCTAAAACTCAGGATGTTAAAGAAGGAGACGTTATTGTTTCTTCCGGTATGGGCGGTGTATTTCCCAAAGGATTGCTGATTGGTCAAGTCAGCCATGTTGACCGGCAGGATGCCAGTCTTTTTTTGAAAATTAATGTTGCTCCGTTTGTTGATTTTTCCAAATTGGAGGAAATATTAATTTTAGCGTCCGAGCAAGCTAAAATTAAATAACGATGCTTTATTATTTGTCACTGCCATTTTTATCAATATTATTAGTAATTCTGCAATCAACTATTACCGATATAATTTTTTCCGGCCGGTTGGTGTTCGAGCTATCGTTAATTGTTGTTATTTATGCCGGATTTCGTCTTGATTTAATCAGAGGATCAATCCTGGTATTTATTCTCGGATTTGTATTTGATTGCGTTGCCGGTTCGGTGCTGGGGTTATTCACTTTTATTTACGTTGTCATTTTTTTATGTTCATTTTTTGCTTCCGGCCGGCTGGCTACCGAAAAAATATATATTATTGCCTTGTTTAGTTTCTTTTGCGCTTTTCTGCAAGAGCTTATGGTGATTTTATTTTATTATTCAGCTTTTAAATTCGACGTATTAATAAATATGTATTTTGTTTTTTTACCGCAGGCTTTGATTGTCAGCCTGCTTGCTCCCGTATTTTTTTATCTGATGCGTCAGGTAGAGGTATTTTTCTATGGAAGAGCGGTATCGCCTGCTAAACGGGCAAGAACCGATAGAATTTCGGCAGAAAATTAAAATCGTAGTCGCTTTATTGTTGATCGCCATTTCCATTCTATTGGTTAGATTGAGTTATTTACAAGTCATCAAGGGAGCAGAATTCAGGCAAAAATCGGATAATAACTCTATCCGTTATCGGAACATCAAGCCTTTGCGCGGTCTGATCATGGACAGAAACGGTGTGGTGTTAGTGGATAACAGGCCTTCATTTGATGTGCTTTACATACCCAACAAAGTTAAGGGTAACGAATTATCGGTGGAGAAGCTTAAAGACCTCTATAAAAGTAAATCTTTGGAGTTTTCTTCTGATCAGTCTATTCCTGAAACCGCGAAACAATATTCACCGATCAGATTAGAAAAGAATGTGAGCATGGAAAAAGTTGCTCTCGTCGAAACCAATGCGCTGAATTTGCCAGGCATATACATTGACGTATCGCCGGTTCGTTTGTATCTTGATGGAGAAATGTTGGCTCCGATTATCGGGTACACGGGAGAAATCAGCAAAGATGATCTGGAGAAAAGTAATGACGAATACGCCTACGGTGATATTTTAGGAAAGCATGGTTTGGAAAAGTTTTTTGACGCCTACATTCGCGGCCGTCGCGGAGCGGAATTGGTGGAGGTGAATGTTTACGGCAAAGAAATTAAAAATTTAGGACGTAATGATCCTGTTTCCGGTTCTAATCTCGTTTTGACTATTGACGCTGACTTACAGAAGGCCGTGGGGGAGGCATTTGAAGGCAGAGCCGGAGCGGCCGTTGTTCTGGATACACGCGATGGTTCGGTGCTGGCCATGTTCAGCTCGCCTTCTTTTGATCCTAATTTGTTCAACAGTGGAATTTCTTATGATGAATGGGACAAACTACAAAACAATCCATTCGCTCCTTTATCCAACAAAGCAATCTCCGGGCAATATCCTCCCGGTTCAACGTATAAACTGATTGTCGCCGCTGCTGCCTTGGAAGAGGGCATTATCACTCCCGATACTAAAGTGCTTTGCAAGGGTTCTTTTACTCTGGGTAACAGAACTTATCGTTGTTGGAAGAAACATGGACATGGGTATGTTAATCTCCATCAAGCCATTGTTGAGTCATGCGATGTCTATTTTTACACAGTGGGGAAAATGCTGGGAGTGGACAAGATAGCTGAGTATGCAAAACGTTTCGGTTTGGGAGATGCCTCCGGAATTGATTTGCCTAATGAAAAAAGCGGGTTGGTGCCCACAAAAGATTGGAAGTTAAAGCGGAGGAAAAGCGCGTGGCAGCTCGGTGAAACTATATCCATATCGATCGGGCAGGGTTTTAATTTGACAACCCCGCTGCAATTAGCTAACGCCTTTAGCGCTTTTGCCAATGGCGGTACTTTGTGGCGGCCGCGTTTAGTAAAATACATCGAGTCAACAGACGGGAAAATATATAAAGAATTTCTACCAGAAAAAAGGGGGGAATTAAAATTAAGTCCCAAAACTGTTGATATTTTAAACAGTGCTTTATGGGGAGTAGTTAATGAACCCGGCGGTACCGGTCACGCTGCCAGAATGTTAAATATCGACGTCTGTGGCAAAACAGGCACTTCACAAGTCCTTGGATTGCCCGAAAATGAAAAAACGCGCCGCATAAAAAAAATAGGTGCTTTTTACAAAGATCACGCTTTGTTTGTTTGTTACGCTCCGCTGAAAAATCCGGAGATAGCTGTCGCGGTGATTTTGGAGAATGCCGGCGGCGGCGGTGCGGTTGCCGCTCCAGTCGCCCATAAGATATTGACTGCGTATTTTGCAGGAAAGAAAAAAAATAAACAACCGCAAATTATAGTGCAAAGTCAGCCGGTAAATAAAGTAAGCCGTTAACTTTAATGACACTCGCTGACTATAGGAAGAGAAAGTCGTAATGAGTCCCAAACTTCAGAAGCGAAGTGCACTGAAGTTTGGCGGTCGAATCAATGACATTCGCTGAAAATGAGTGAAACGAAATTTGAAGAGTAAATGGAATTGATCCCCTGAGCGAAGCGACGTGGGGCTATCCAATAGCCAAAGACTATTGGAAATTATTCTGCGAAGCAGAGAGTTTAATACCCATGATTGTTTTGATGATTGTTACTAAAGCGAAGGAAGTCTAATGATTTTTTTAAAATTTGATCGTCGCATTTTTCAGCATTTTGACTGGACGCTTCTAGCGCTCGTGCTCTCCGTTTGTGTGATCGGCATTTTTAATATCTATTCTACGGGCTTTAGTGCCAGCGAAGGGCAATTCCCTCTTTACCTAAAGCAAATTCAATGGATTGCACTGGGATTAATTTTCATGATGATTATTTTTTTCATCGATTACCGTGTAATTATTCAGGGCGCTTATGTAATTTACGGTATTTCCATCGCGCTTTTAGTGTTTGTGTATCTTTTTGGTTATGCAGCACATGGCTCACAGCGGTGGCTTGGTGGCGGTGGCTTTGCCCTTCAGCCTTCGGAATTAATGAAACTGGTGATAATAATTACTTTAGCGCGTTATTTTGATGATCACAAATCCAATGAACCTTACAAATTAAAAGAACTCTTCGTTCCTTTTTTAATTGTTATCGTTCCTTTTTTGATGATTTTAAAGCAGCCGGATTTAGGCACAGCGCTAATCTTAATTGTTATTTTCATTTCCATTGTTTTTTTTATTGGAGTGGATTGGAAATCTTTGATCATCGCTTTGGCCGGTGGTTTGATATTAATTCCCATTGGCTGGCATTTTTTAAAAGATTATCAAAAAGACAGATTAATTACATTTCTTAATCCCGAAAACGATCCCTTAGGCGCCGGTTATCATATAATCCAGTCCATGATTGCTATCGGTTCCGGAGAAATTTTCGGCAAGGGCTTTTTAAGCGGTTCCCAAACCCAGTTGAAATTTTTACCTGAGCAGCAAACCGATTTTGTCTTTTCTGTTTTTGCTGAGGAGTGGGGCTTTGTTGGCGGCCTGATTTTGATCATCATATTTATGGCTATTATTTTTTGGGGAATAAAAATTGCCTTGCAAGCCAGAGATTTATTAGGCACAATCATAGCATTCGGAATAACAGCTCTTATTTCGTGGGAAGTTTTTATCAATATAGGAATGGTTTTAGGAATATTGCCGGTTGTTGGCATTCCGCTCCCTTTTTTAAGTTACGGCGGGTCTGCGATGCTTTCTTTAATGGCGGCGATAGGAGTATTAATGAATGTAAGTGCGCGCAGATTTATTTTGCAGCGCTAGTAATTAAATGTATAAGGTAATCGGAAGCGTTGTTGAAAGAGGCAAATTGATTAATATAATTTGATATAAAAAACCATAAGGGGGATGCTGTGTGGGAAAAAAAGAAAGAAAGCGAAGAAATTAAAGCTTTTTTAGGCCAGGGTGCAGAATTTATCGGTAAACTTATCTTTAACGGATCTGTTCGCATCGATGGCAATTTTCAAGGAGAAATTTTTGGACAAGGATCATTAGTCGTTGGAGGAGGCGCGCTGGTTAAGGCAGACATTGAAGTCAAAAGTATTTACATAAGTGGTGATGTGCAAGGCAACATTGAAGTAAAAGAAAAAATTAATATACACCCCACAGGCAAATTTTGGGGCGATGTTCACACACCGGTGTTTATCATGGAAGAAGGCGCTTTTTTTGATGGTAGAGCTCATATGGCTGAGGAAGTGGAGAAGAAAAAGGACGTTCATCAAGCAGATTTATCGTGAGCTAAACCTGCAAACTTGACCTTATGAGAAGTCATTCAAATACAGCCGCACTAATTGCTTTTAACATTATATTATAATTGTAAAAAATACAGTAATTAAAAAAATTTAGACTGACGGTCAGAAAATGCTTGACAAGCAAATAATGTTATGATTAGTAACCCCAGGTTTTGAGTATCAAGAGTAAGGTTTTCCATCCTTATCTGTTATTAGATTATTCAAAACACCATTGAATAAAAAAACTTCATGCATTTGAGGTTATGCATATTGATAAAAACTGCCGAGTGAACAAATGTTTTGCCCGCGGGTTTTTATAAAAAATGCAATAGATAAACAGAGGTAAACAATGGTCACAGTCATTCCTGATTATACACTTTTGATTCAAATGGTTATATTCCTGAGTTTAATTTTTGTGCTTAATATTCTGCTTTACAAACCAATTCTAGCCATAATTGAAAGACGTAAAAAACAACTCGAAGAGTCGGAAAACGAAATTAAGCTTTTTAATGAATCTGTAGAAAAAAGAGTTGCTGAATATGAGGAAAAATTAAAACAAGCCAAAATTAAAGGATCTGAACTAAAAAAAGAAATAATTCAAGAAGGCGTAAATCAAGCTAAAAACATTGTTGATGTTGTTCGCAATGAAATACCTGTTATTGCGCGGGAATTTCAGCAAAAAATGGATAATGAAGTCCAGAAGGCCAAGTTGATTTTGGATGGCCATTCTAAAGAATTATCTTTGGAGATCGCCCAGAA
>CAVQCU010000222.1:0-32224 GCA_963710995.1 uncultured delta proteobacterium | reverse complement strand
GGTTTAGATAATAATGGCGGTGGCACTGGCGCTTAAAGCCTAGCCGCTATAAAAATAAACAGTGTGAAAAAGCAACGGGCTTTGGAAAACGATTCCAAAGCCCGTTATTGTTTATTATATCCTTTCTTATAAGGTTTTTGCCTGTTGATTATCTGCCAAGTTTATTATATAAGTTCGCTGCTATAAATACGATCTTTCACCTTTTTCGGAAAGATAATAACGCGCCAATTTATAAACAAAAGCATATTGCCTCGGCAAGAAGAGGATATATACGAACTAACAATCACCATTGTTCTTTTGCCCAAGGAATAGTAAATGGGAAAAAATTTAGTTGAAAAAATTCTCGCGCAACATTTAATCTCCGGCAATCTTGTGCCGGGGGAAGAAATCGGCATTCATATCGACCAAACCCTGACTCAGGACGCCACAGGTACCATTGCCTATCTGCAATTTGAAGCCATGAATATACCCAAAGTAAAAACCGAGCTATCCGTCAGCTATATTGATCATAATACGATCCAAATCGGCTTTGAAAACGCGGACGATCATCGCTATTTGCAGAGTGTGGCGCAAAAATATGGCATTGTTTTTTCCCGCGCGGGAAACGGCATTTGCCACCAGGTTCATCTGGAAAGATTCGGCAAACCGGCGAAAACACTTATCGGCTCGGACAGTCACACTCCTACCTGTGGAGCGCTATCTATGATTGCTATCGGCGCGGGAGGCCTTGATGTCGCGCTGGCTATGGCTGGTAAACCGTTTTATCTGATTTGTCCTAAAATTATTAAAATTAACCTTACCGGCAAGCTCCAACCGTGGATTTCCGCCAAAGATGTCATTCTCAAGGTGCTGGAAATCTTTACCACCAAAGGAAACGTCAACACTATATTCGAGTATGGCGGTGAAGGTGTCGCCTCTCTCAGCGTTCCCGAACGCGCCACGATTACCAATATGGGCGCCGAATGCGGTGTAACGACCTCCATTTTCCCCAGTGATAAAATGACACGTCTTTTCCTGCGTTCACAGCAACGAGAAAGAGATTTTACAGAATTCAAAGCAGATAAAGATGCCAGCTACGCCAAAATCGTTAATATTGATTTGTCCAGAATTGAACCGTTGACGGCTAAGCCCCACAGCCCGGACAATATCAGCATGGTCAGGAAAATGAAAAAAATAGCCGTTGATCAGGTTTGTCTCGGCAGCTGCACCAACTCTTCATACAAAGATTTGGTTACCGTGGCTAAAATTTTAAAGAGCAAGACGGCTCACCCCAATATTAGTTTTGTTATAGCGCCCGGATCTAGGCAGGTGCTGGAAGAACTCGCCCAGAACGGTTATCTGGCTGATTTGATCGCCTCTGGAGCGCGAATTATGGAAAACGCCTGCGGCTTTTGTATCGGCAACAGCCAAAGTCCTAAATCAGCCGCCGTATCATTGCGTACATCCAACCGTAATTTCCTGGGGCGTTCGGGAACCATGGATGCTAATGTTTATCTGGTGAGCCCGGAAACTGCCGCCGCGGCAGTAATTACAGGACTCTTCACCGATCCCCGTGATTTGAAAATAAACTATCCTAAAGTAAAAATACCGAAGAAGTTTTCTATTGATGATTCGATGATAATCCGGCCGGAAAAGAAAAAGAAAACCATAGAGGTTTGCCGCGGCCCCAACATCGGCGCCCTTCCCCGAAACTTGGAACTTTCAGATATTATTCAAGGTCAAGTAACGATCAAAGTCGGCGATAAAATCACGACAGATCATATTATTCCCGCCGGCGCGCGGATGAAATACCGTTCGAACATTCCTACATATTCCGAGTTTGTTTTTGAAAACGTCGATGCCACATTTGCCAAGCGCGCTCAAATAATAAAAAAAGCGGGAAAACAAAATATTATCGTGGCTGGTCTGTCTTATGGTCAGGGTTCTTCGCGTGAACATGCCGCTTTATGCCCCATGTATCTGGGCGTGGGCGCGGTGATCGCCAAATCCTTTGAGAGAATTCACGCCGCCAACTTGATTAATTTCGGCATATTGCCTCTGACTTTCTGTACCGAGAACGACTATGACAAAATCGATCAGGGAGACGAACTGGAAATTGTTGAGGCAAGAAAAATAATTGCCGGAAACGGTAAGCTTTTAGTACAAAACAAAACCAGGGGCACTTCGTTTTATGTAAATTGCATCTTGTCCGCAAGGCAAAAGCAAATCATTTTAGCAGGAGGCGCTCTCAACATTCGCAACACGAAATCACGGGTATAATACCCTCCGCTTCGCGGGATAATTCGCCCTACAAGCTTCAGTGCACTTTGTTTCTGGAGCTTGGGTCTCATTAATGATATTTACGGAGAGCAATAATTATTTTATGGCAAAAAAGATCAAAGTAAAAACTACCGTCGTCGAAATGGACGGCGATGAAATGACGCGCGTCATGTGGCAGATGGTAAAGGATAAGCTCCTTTTTCCGTATCTGGATATGAATATCGATTATTATGATTTGCATATAAAACATCGCGATGATACCGATGACAAAGTAACGGTTGATGCGGCGCGTGCGATTATGAAATACGGCGTGGGAATTAAGTGCGCCACCATTACTCCCAATGAAGATCGGGTGAATGAATACGGCTTAAAAAAAGCTTGGAAAAGCCCCAACGGCACCATTCGCGCCATGCTCGACGGCACGGTTTTCAGAAAACCGATTTTAGTCAACAATATTAAACCAGCTGTTTCTTCATGGAAAAAACCTATCACCATAGGCCGTCACGCATTTGGCGATGTTTATAGCAATACGGAATTTGCTGTTCCTTCCGCCGGGAAACTCGAATTAGTCTTTACTCCGCAGGATGGGAGTAAAACCATCAGCGTGCCGGTATTTAATTTCCCGGGCAGGGGAATTGCGCAAGTTAATTATAATCTGGAACAATCCATATTTAGCTTTGCCCGCGCATGTTTCACCTATGCTTTGAGTGAAAAAATCGATTTGTGGTTTTCAACCAAAGATACTATTTCCAAAATATACGATGTCGGTTTTCGCGAAATATTCAATCGTGAATTTGAGCAAAACTGGAAAGATAAATTTGAAAAAGCGGGCATTGAATACTTCTTTACACTGATTGACGATGCCGTGGCGCGCATTATGAAAAGCGAAGGCGGCATGCTTTGGGCGTTGAAAAATTACGACGGCGACGTCATGTCGGACATGATCGCTTCTGCGAGCGGCTCGCTGGCCATGATGACATCAGTGCTGGTTTCACCCAACGGCTGGTTTGAATACGAGGCTGCGCACGGCACTGTGCAAAAGCACTACTATAAACATTTAAATGGCGAGGAAACTTCCAGCAATTCGATGGCGTTGATTTTCGCCTGGACAGGTGGTTTGCGCAAACGTGGCGAATTAGATGGCACACCGGAAGTGATAAAGTTTGCCGATAAGCTCGAAGAAGCGGCCATTGCCACAGTGGAAGACGGTACAATGACCGGCGATTTGCTCGCGCTTGCCGAAAAAAAATCTTCTAACAAAAAAGTTAATACGGAAGACTTTATCGACGCCATCGCCGCAACACTGCGAAAAAAGTTTCATGATTAATCGTCCTGACAATCTGCTTCCCAACTTACTGGATTTCACGCTGGAGGAGATGGAAGAATTTATTTCCTCTCTGGGAAAAGAGAAATTCCGCGCGCGGCAAATCATGAAATGGCTGCATCAATCCGGCAGTATTTCTTTTGAAGACATGACCACCCTCTCCCGCGACTTCCGCGCCAAGCTCTCCGAACTCGCCCGCATCAGCCGTCCGCAAATCGTAAAAATGCTAACTTCCGCTGATGGAACAAAAAAAGCCCTCCTGCGTCTGGAAGACGGTCTATTTATCGAAAGCGTTTTAATCCCCGGTAAAAGCCACTGGACAATATGCTTATCTACCCAAGCCGGTTGTGCTATGGCTTGTAAGTTTTGTTTTACTGCATCGCAGGGCTTTAAAAGAAATTTGCTGCCTTCGGAAATTGCAGGCCAGCTTATAGCGCTCAAACACGAAACACCTGAAGGCACCGACATCAAGAACATTGTCATGATGGGCATGGGTGAACCGCTAGCCAATTATGAAAATACTCTTAAAACTATAAACATTCTGACCTGTGATTTCGGCCTGTGCATCTCCAACCGCAAGATCACTGTTTCGACCTGTGGCCTTGCCCCGCAGATTATTCAGCTCGGCAAAGATATTTGTATTAATCTCGCTGTATCACTCAATGCAGCTGATGACGAAACAAGAAGCAAGATAATGCCAATTAACAAAAGATATCCGCTGGAAGTATTGTTGGATGCCTGCAAAAAATATCCGATGCCCGGACGGAGACTGCTTACCTTTGAATATATTTTAATTGACGGCTTTAATTCTTCCGCGCGCGACGCTGAAAAATTGGCCGCGCTTTTGAAAAATCAGCGCTGTAAATTAAATTTGATTGTCTTTAATGAATTCCCCGGATCACCTTTTAAATCACCACCACAGAAAGACGTGGAGGCGTTTCAGCATACGCTGGTTAATAATCATTATACAACCATGCTTCGCAAAAGCAAAGGAAGCGACATTTTGGCCGCCTGCGGACAATTGAGCGGCGCTTTCGGAACCTGATGAAGCTATTGTAAATATTTCTTTGCCTATTCACTTAAAATAATAGTGGATCAGAGAATAATGCGATCTCCCGCGAGTGCAGCCTGCCCTCGACCTGACACGTGACCTTCAGGTTATCGGGGGGCGCATTCCTCCCCCGGCTGGAGCAAGTGCATTCAAAGTCGCGGGATTGCCATATTATATCTTGACAAATTAAACGGACAAATATATTATGTTGCCATGACAACCTCTTTATAAATATGAAAAAGGGTAGTTTTAATGAGACAAAAGATCGAAACTTTTTCTTTGGATGAATCGCTCGGATTCTGTCTGTATCGCAGCCATATTCACGTGTCCGCTGCTTTGCGCGAGGCTTTTCAGGATGCGGGATATGATTTAACGCCGGAACAATGGGCGGTTTTATTGGGCCTGCGGGAAGAAGAAGGGCTGAATCAAAGTCAACTGGGAGAAAAAACTTCCAAGGACCGTCACAACATCAACCGCATTCTCAAACAACTGGACAAGCGGGGATATATTGAAAAACTACATGATAAAAAAGATAAACGCGCTTTTCGCGTTTATCTGTCACCGGCAGGGCGCAGTATTTTAAAGAAATTAAATCCGATAGCCTTAAGGCACCGTGATCGGGTGTGGAATGGTTTTAGTAAGGATGATTTATTGAAGATCCGAGATTATCTTGGGCACATAATTATTAATCTGCGGCGTTCGTAATCATGATAAATAATGCGTTGGAATAGAAAAATTTAAGCTAATACAAATAAACAAATAAATAAGACAGTTTTAAACGGGTAGGAAAAATATGAAAAAATGGGGATTTAGAATCTTGGTTGTTGCTGTAATCGTTGTGGCGGTCATATATGGAATTGTATATTTCATTCACTCCCTTTCTCATGAACGTACTGATGATGCATATGTGGCGGGGACTGTTGTTCCCATCGCCGCTGAAGTCAAGGGTAAAGTGATTAATGTGTATATTGACGACAATCAATATGTCGAAGCCGGGAAGCCACTGCTGGAAATTTACCAGCAGGATTATCTCGATCTGGCGAAAGAAAAAAAAGATGCCATATTCAGACTAATTTCCGAAGAAAATGAGCAAGCAGCGACCATTGAGGAAAAAGAAAAAACCCTGACCAAGGTACGAGCCAATCTTGATGTGGCATTAAGTGAAGAAGATCTGGCGCAAAAGGAAGTGCAGCGTTATGAAAGCCTGCTGAAAAAAGATGCCGTATCCCAGAATGAATATGATCAAATGAAGTCGCGTTGGCAGGCAACGGTTGCCCGCCGCAAGGCCTCCGTTGCCGCTATTGGTGAAGCGGAAGCCGCGATCAAAGCTATCAAAGCAAAGTACGCAACTCAGTCTTTTAAGATCAAAGAAGCACAATCAACAAAAAATCTGGTCGACCTTGATTTGACAAGAACAGTCGTTGTCGCGCCGATCAGCGGGAGAATTGCCATGAAGAATATAGACCCGGGTAAATATGTGATGCCGGGTCAGGCGCTGTTTGCTATTGTAAAAGAAGATATCTGGGTAATTGCCAATTTCAAAGAAACACAAATTGCAAAAATGGCAGTTGGCCAGCCGGTAGAGATCAAAGTTGACGCATATCCTGGAGTAAAATTTTCCGGCCATGTCGACAGTCTCCAGACAGGCACCGGCTCCGTCTTCAGTTTACTGCCTCCGGAGAATGCGACAGGTTATTTTGTAAAAATTGTACAAAGGGTTCCGGTTAAAATTATTATCGATTCCAAATTCGATTCACAACATCCTCTATGGCCAGGCCTGTCGGTTGTTCCCACAGTCGATATAAGCCGTCAGACTGGAACAAAGCTGTCGAAAAAATAGAGGCTCTATGGATGAAAAGCACAGCTCTCATAAATGGCTAATCGCCCTAACTGTCATGACCGGTACTATCTTGTCCGCGCTGGACATGAGTATAGTCAATGTAGCCCTGCCGAACATGCGCGGCACACTTAGCGCCTCCGTGGAAGAAATTACCTGGGTTTCCACCGGATATATCCTGTCCACTGTCATCATTATGCCGATAGTCGCTTTTTTAAGCTCACGTTTTGGCCGTAAGAATTTTTTTATTTTTTCCGTCTTGTTATTTACCGGTTCATCAATGCTTTGCGGAATAGCCTGGGATCTTACCTCTATGGTGGGATTCCGGATACTTCAGGGCATTGGCGGCGGTGCGTTGATACCAATTTCGCAATCAATACTGCGGGAAACATTTCCGCCTAAAGAACAAGCGATGGCCATGGGAATTTTCGGGGTGGGTGTAATGCTTGGGCCGGCAATCGGCCCTACCCTTGGCGGATGGCTCACCGATAATTATTCGTGGCCATGGATATTTTATGTCAATGTCCCTGTTGGTATTATAAATATTTTGCTGATTATGAAGTTTATTGAAGATCCGCACTATCTTGTCCGGCAAACCGGCAAGGTTGATATTCTCGGCATATCCCTTATGACAGTCGGTCTGGGAGCATTGCAGATGATGCTGGAGCAGGGAGAGCGGAACGATTGGTTTTCTTCGGAATTTATTATTTATCTTTCCTTAGTCGCCGCATTCGGGCTGATCTTATTTATCTGGCGGGAATTGAAGGTGGAAAACCCGGCAGTAAATCTGCATATTTTAAAAGACCTTAATTTCAGCTCAGCGACATTTCTAAATGGCATTCTAGGTTTGGCGCTGATGAGCAGCCTCTTTATCCTGCCGTTATTCTTGCAGGAGCTTTTGGGCTATCCGGCTTTCGATTCGGGACTGGCGCTAATTCCCCGATCTGTAGCCATGATCATGATAATGCCGCTTGCCGGGAGAATTTATAATCGGGTAGGCCCTCGGATAATGATAGGATTGGGACTGCTTTTAGATGCGGTTTCATTTTATCAGCTTTCCATTCTTTCCCTGAACATTGGTTTTTGGGACATATTTCTCCCTCAATTTTTGCAGGGAATCGGATTCGGATTAATTTTTGTTTCTTTAAGCACGGCCGCTCTTTCAACAATTGAAAAGCCTATGCTAACTGCTGCGACAGGACTTTTTAACGTTGTACGGCAGGTATTCGGCAGTATCGGCATCGCTCTGGCCGCTACAATATTAACCCGCGGAGAACAAGCCAACAGGGCACGGCTAATGGAACACATAACTGCTTTTGGTAATATCGGCGTAGAAACTTTGCGTTCTCTGACTCAACATTTTTCTTCCCAGGGTATGGACATTATCGATGCCCAAAACAAGGCATTGAAAGCAATTGAAGGAATAGTAATGAGGCAGGCCAGCATGCTTTCTTTTAATCATGTGTTTTTCCTGATTGCGGTGCTTTTCTTTTTTTCCATACCATTAATATTTTTTATAAATGATTTAAGAAGAGAAATAAAAACGGATATCATTAACGAATAAATGATGGGGAGGCGGACATGAAAGAAAATAAATTTAATATAATTACCATATCCAGGCAAATGGGCAGCGGCGGCACATACATCGGTTTTCTTGTTGCCAAAGAGTTGGGATTCAAATATCTCGACAGAGAAATATTACAGCAGGCTGCAGATAAATTAGGAATTGAACCAGGCATGCTGGAACGGTATGACGGGAGATCGGCAAGCCTGATGGAAAATATTGTCCAGTCGTTTTGTTTGAGCACGCCGGAAATGACGACTCTGCCGCCTCTTAGGAAACCTGTTTACAGTAAGGATTTATTTATACTTGAGAGTAAAATTATGAAAGAAGTCGCTGATAGTTGTAACGCCGTAATTATCGGTCGCGGCGGATTTTATATCCTGAAGGACAGGCCAGACACAATTCATATCTTTGTTTATGCTCCGCTGGATTATCGTATCGAGATGATAATGAAAGAACAAAAAATCGCTGATGAGAGGGAAGCGAAAAAAATGATTGAAGAATCCGATCACGAAAGAACCAAATTTATTCGCGATATGGTAAGCGCTGATTGGTGCGATGCGCGCAATTATCATTTGTGTATAGATTCCAGTATTGTTGGTTTCCCGAACTGTGTAAAAATGATTACACAGCTTGTGAGCATAAAAAAAGTGGCGGTGTAAATTAAACTTGATTGTCTTTAACGAATTTCCCCGGATCACCTTTAAATCACCACCACAGAAAGACGTGGAGGCGTTTCAGCATATGCTTATTAATAATCATTATACCACCATGCTTCGCAAAAGTAAATGCAGTGACATCCTCGCCGCCTGCGGACAATTAAGCGGCACCTTCGGAATCTGATGAAGTTATTGTAAATATTTCTTCCTGTTATCCTCAAGTCGTCAACGTTGATGAATATGCAACATTTCAATCCGTAATAAACACTCTTCATGCCCGACGACAAACATCCGGCGAACTATCCACATCCCTTTAAAGTATCCCTCAATATGCTGAGGCTCCACCAAATACTGAGGCCAAGCGAATTATTGCATACTTTTTCGTCGTTTTCTTTTATTAATCTAACCATCTGTTATTAAATGATAAATACAAATCACTGATTTTCCTTCTGCTATTGGCAGGCTATTTGCATTTATTGCTCGTTGAGGCAACTTACTAGCTAAGAAACAAGAGAGTCAAACTACCTGGCCTCACCAGTAAGGGTTGGGAATACTATTCCAAAGGAGGTAATAACAGATGGATTATTTGCAAAACACATCCTATGGCAACAGCTTTTCAACAATGCTTCAGGAACAGGTGGAAAAACTTCTGAAGACTTTTGTCGACATCAAGAAATACGTCGATGAGAACAGCAGGAACATGAAGACTTTTCCTCTACTGCCGACAAACCGCAGACAAAGACCAAGCAATAGACGTAAGTCTCTGCTTCGTAATGGCGATGGTAGGCGTCAAATGGATTTCTGATTTGGTCTGAACTTTAATTTTCTTGGAAACAAGAGAATATTTTGATTGTTGGTTACACCTACATAAAATACATTTGACAACTTTCTTTATAAAAGCTGCTGAACTCTAACTTAACATGTGATACAATTATTTAATACCAGTTCTAAATCAAAAATGATATTGAGGCGGCTAGGCTGAGGCAACGAGGCGTATTAATAATACGTTGAGGAAGTCGACAACGACGCCAACAAATATAGCGCTTTGATTTAGATTTAGAATTGGTATAAGGCAGGTCAGAGTGTATGAACTATATTGATTTAGGCAAAACCGGTTTAAAAGTTTCAGCCGTTGGTTTTGGTGGAATTCCGATAATCCGCCTGCAAACCGGCGAAGCTGTCAAAGTATTGCGCCATGCGTTTGATCAGGGAATAACTTTTTACGATACCGCCAATATGTACCGGGATAGCGAAGCTAAAATCGGTCAGGCCTTATCCCATGTCCGAGATAAAATAATAATCGCAACAAAAACCACCCAGCGTAATGCCGCAGAGTTTCGGCAGAATCTTGAAGGCAGCCTCAAGGCAATAAAAACTAATTATATTGATCTGTATCAATTTCATCAAGTAGCCAATGATGAAGAGTGGGGAAAGATCACGAAAGGCGGCGGAGCCTGGGGTGAATCCGAAAAAGCGAGGAAGGAAGGGAAAATCAGATTTCTGGGTGTCACTTCACACAACTTGCAGATGGCCATTAAACTGGCCAAGACCGGACTTTTCAGTTCGGTTCAGTTTCCTTTCAATTTTATCGAACAGGAAGCTAAAGACGAGTTGCATAAATTTTGCCGGGAAAAAGGAATCGCAACTATTGTCATGAAACCATTTGCCGGCGGGGTGATTGATAATGCATCTATAGCTTTTAAATATCTCCGGCAGTTTCCAGATATTATTCCAATTCCCGGTTTTGATTCGATAAAGACAGTGGATGAAATAATCTCCATATACGAACATCAGAATGATATCACCAGTCATGATTTAGAGCTCATGGAAAAATACAGGCAGGAATTGGGCAAGGTCTTCTGCCGCCGTTGCGAATATTGCCAGCCTTGTCCAAATGGCGTTCTAATTACACCGGCGATGGGCTATCCGATTGTCGCCAGCCGTATGTCACCCAAGGTGTCGGTTGAGTTTTTGAAAGTTCCTATGGAGTCAACGCAATTATGTGATGAATGCGGGGCATGTATCGAGAGATGTCCTTACGATTTACCCATACCGGATTTGCTTAAAAAGAATTACGATTTATTCGAAGCCCATCGTTCTCAGGCCGGATTAAAATAAAGAAGCTGAACTCTAATTTAACATGTGAGACAACAAACATAAGAGTAGCTCACCCCCTTCCTGGAGAACTCTTAATAATACCTCTTAACGAAAAGGAGAATGAATATGAAGGTTATCGGCTTCAACGGCAGTCCAAGGAAAAACGGCAACACCACCACGCTGATAGGCTATCTTTTACGGGAGATCGAAAAAGAGGGCATTGAGACGGAACTTGTTCAGCTCTCGGCAAAGGCGATTCACGGGTGCATTGCCTGCTACAAATGTTTCGAGAATCAGGACCAGCGATGCGCTGTTAAGAAAGATGCGGCAAACGATTATATCGAAAAGATGACGCAGGCTCAGGGTATCGTTTTGGGATCTCCTTCCTATTTTCAGAATGTAACAACGGAGATGAAGGCCTAGATCGACCGGGCGGGCTTTGTTGGATTAGCAAATGGGAAGATGTACAAAAACAAGATCGGGGCTTCTTTATCCTGTTTTCGTCGCAGCGGAGGAATGCATACCATAGAAACCATGAACCATTTCTTCTTTGGCAATGAGCTTATCATAGCCGGCAGGGCTTTGAGCGTTGCCAGAGACAAGGGCGAGGTGGAAAAAGATGAGGAAGGCGTCCAGAGCGCACAGACTCTAGGGCGCAAGATCGCCTGGTTAGTGAAGAAGCTCTATGGCTGAAACCGGCATCTGATACCAATTCGCTTTCTTTGGCTAACTTTGTTGGCTGCGTCGTCGGCTTCCTCAACGTATGTATAACGCGTGACCTTCAGGTTATACGCCTGCGGAGCCTCCTTTTTGCAGCCGCGTTATCCTTTGAAATCGAAATGGTATGAATCGGAACGTGCTTTTTCACGGTTTTTCAATTCATTATAAAGAGAGGTGTAAGATGAAGAAAAGAAATGGAATCATAGTGTGTGAAAGCCTCAGAGAGATCGTTGAACCGGAGCATTCCTGCCTTGTTGTTTGGGATGTACAAAATGGTTTGGTCGATCGGATATTTAACAAGGAAGAATTCATGATCAATCTGAAAAACTTTATAGAAAAATTACACGGCAGGATGCCTGTCGTCTATACATCGATTACTCCAATGCACAGAGATTTTACCTCTTCCTGGAGCTACTTCTCGATGATGAGGCGTTTCAATGTGGATGACATAAATAAGTTACCGTCTTTTATGGCTGCTGGTTCGAAAGAACGTGAAATACCGAAAATGATTCAGCCCAAGCATGCCGATATAGTCCTTGAAAAATCGACGGCAAGTATCTTTATAGGGACAAATTTTGAATACATGATGCGAAATCATAATGTAACCACTCTTATATTTACCGGTATTGCTACCGAGATGGGCATTGAATCGAGTGCACGGGATGCTTCCAACAGGGGCTTTTATCCGGTGGTGGTATCGGATTGTGTTTCTTCTTTAGATAAGGATGCGCATGAACGGTCTTTAAAAACAATGGCCAAACTTTTTATCGTAGAGACCGCAGACAACATTTTAAAAAATTATGAAACGGGAAATAGTAAATCTGCGTGAAGGCCTTATCCTCATCAGCGCCATTATCATATTGGTTGGTTTGTAATGTTTTTAAATTACTTTCTATTTTTTGTTATTAAAAGGAGATTAATGATGATGAAATATTGCATAAAAAAACCTATAGCCACACTCAGTGCCGTTATTCTCGTATGTTGTAGCGCTTCCTACAAGATCATCAAGAACGAGCCGGTGAAAAACATACCGGACAAGAAGTACGAGACAATCATAAGATTAAACACCCCGGAAAGTGAGCCGCTGAAGTCGGAAGCCGGGTTTGTCTATATTAAACCGGAAGGAAAAGTTACGACTGACTTTCCGCGTGAGGAGTTTGTAAAAAACCTCTATATGTTGGACAAATACGCGCAGCTGAACAGAAATAATATGAGTAAATTCGTCATAAAAGACAGCAAGGGTAAGGTACGCGGCTACTTTGAAATGCTGCCCGAATACACAGTAATCATCTGGGAACGTGGGGATGATATCCTATTGCAGGTTATAATTCCCCACAGCATTGGCGAAAACAGCGGCGACACTGGCAGATCAGGAGGAAAACATGGTGGCCGATAAATTCACCAGTTCAATATTTCTATTTAATAATTTTCAATTGCTTCAATTATCCTTAAGCGAAATTGAAGGAAACTCTAATGAGTACCGGTCGTGGTAGAATGGCGCGTCACGCCTTTTATTTGCCACGCTTTTTTGCTGGAAACGTATTATCCTTTTTCGACCGCGGAGGCGGATTATATTTTTTTTCACGCAAAAGCCGGGAAATGTCTTTTTGCCTTCTGGTTATTTTTTGTCCGCCCATAAACACTGAGACCCTTTTTTATTCTATACATATTCTTCTTTCAGAGGAAAAATAAACGCCCTTCTCAAGACATCTTCTACTCGCCACCACCCAGCGCCATATAAAGCATTACCTGATTGACAAGCCTGGCAAGGCGAAGACTGATCAGTCCCTGTTGCGCGCCATAGAGAGAACGTTGTGCATCGAGGACACTTAGGTAGTTGTCAATTCCCTTAGTATAGCGCGCGTTGGAGAGGCGATATGTTTCGGCAACAGCGTCAACCAGCGATTGTTGTGCCGCTATCTGTTGCTCTACTGTGCCCCGTACGGCAAGGGCATCAGCCACTTCCCGAAAAGACGTCTGGATCGCTTTTTCGTATTGGGCCACGGATATTTCCTTATCTACTTTTGTTACATCGTATGCCGACCACGTGCGGGCATCAAAAATCGGCACAATTATCTGCGGCGTGAAACCCCACGTACCCTGGCCGGATTTGAAGAGCCCGGATAGATCTGCGCTGGCGGTTCCGATGAAGGTCGTCAGGGAAATGCGGGGAAAGAAAGCAGCTCGGGCAGCGCCGATATTGGCGTTGGCCGCCTTGAGTTGATGTTCCGCCGCCAGTACATCCGGTCGGCGCAAGAGTAATTCGGAGGACAAGCCGGGAGAAATATCTTTGGGCGGGCTGACGCTACCCAACTCCGTCGGCAAAAGCTCTTGCGGCATCGGGGAACCGACTAGAAGATTCAAAGCGTTTTCATCTTGCGCTGCTATTTGTGTGTAGCGAGCGACGTTCCCTCTGGCCGTATCCACCTGACTTTGCACTTGCCGCAGATCCAACTCGGACGCGATCCCCACGTCATAACGTTTTCGGATTAATTTGTAGGAGATTTCCTGAGTTTCCAGAGTAGAGGCCACCAGTTTGAGGTTTTCCCTGTCCGCAGCCAGTGTCAGATACGCTTGCGCTACCGCGGACACCAGCGAGATCTGTGCACTGCGGCGGGCATCCTCCATAGCCAAATACTCCTCTAACGCTTGGTCTTTCAGGCTGCGGATGCGGCCGAAAAAGTCAATTTCCCAGGAACTGATGCCGAGATTGACACCATATTGTACGGAGGTCGCCTCATACCCGGTGGTCGAAATATCAGCCGGAACATGCTCTTTATCCAAAATTCCGGCCGCATTGACCGAAGGCAAAAGTTCGGCCCGCTGAATGCCGTAAAGTGCCCGCGCTCTTTCCACATTCAAGGCAGCCACTCGCAGATCGCGGTTGTTGTTTAGGGCAGTTTCAATGATCTTTTGCAGGCGTTCATCGGTGATGAACTCCCGCCACGGCAGCGCCGGTATTGCAGGCACAGATGCCACGGATTTCGTTTCATTGTAGGCCGTACCTGTCGGCCAATCGGCAGGAACAGGAGATGCAGGTTTCGTGTATTTCGGGGCCAGCGTGCAACTACCAAGGAGGAAGATTATTATGCTCAAGAGAAGAAACAGATTTCTCTTCATATCATTTATCCTCCTCCGATGAATTTGCGCCCTCTGTTTTGGCGGCTTTATTCCTCCTTCGTTTGCCAAAGGTTTTCTCAATTAACACATAGAAGAGCGGCGCAAACAAGGTCACCAGGAAGGTGGCTGTCACTACCCCGCCAAAAGCACCTGTGCCAATGGCCTTTTGCGCGCCCGCGCCCGCGCCATTTGCCAGCATCAACGGCAAAACACCGAATCCGAAGGCCATCGAGGTCATGATGATAGGACGCAGCCTCAGTTTGGCACCTTCCAGAGTCGCCTCGATCAGACCCATTCCCTGTTCCACCCTGGCCTTGGCAAACTGGATTATCAGGATGGCGTTTTTTGTGGTCAGACCCAGAATGGTCAGGAGGCCTATCTGAAAATAGACATCGTTGGGCATCCCCCGCATACTCATCGCAATAGCGCCGCCGACTGCCCCCAAAGGGAGAGCCAAAAGAATCGCGATGGGAATGGTCCAACTCTCATACAGGGCCGCTACGCACAGAAAGATGATTAGAATTGAAAAGGCATAGAGAGGGGCGGCCTGAGCGCCAGCTTGCCGCTCCTGGTAAGAAAGCGCCGTCCAATCAAAACCAATCTCCTTGGGCAACTTTGAGGTTAAATCTTCCATGGCCTGCATCGCCTCACCGGAACTTCTGCCCGGTGCCGCTTCTCCCCATAACTCTACGGAAGAGAACCCGTTGTAGCGCTCCAGTTTGGGAGAACCGAATGCCCAGTGCCCGGTTGCAAAAGTGGAATAGGGAACCATATTACCCGCGTTGTTGCGCACATAGAGTTTTTCCAGGTCACCGGGCTGCATACGATAGGGAGCGTCGGCCTGAATATCCACGTGTTTGACCCGTCCGCCTCTAATAAAGTCGTTGACGTAGGCGCTGCCGAAGGCTATCGAAATGGTGTCGTGGATGGCAGTAATTGGAAGCCCCAATGCGCCGGCCTTTTCCCAATCCACCGCAATCCGGTATTCGGGGCAATCTTCCAGTCCGTTGGGCCGTACCCGTGCCAATCTCGGATCCTTGGCCGCCATGCCGAGAAGCTGGTTGCGGGCCGCCATCAGTCCCTCATGGCCCAGACCGCCACGGTCCTGCAACTGGAAATCAAAACCCTTGGCATTGCCCAGTTCGATGACCGCCGGCGGTGTGAAGGCGTACACCCTGGCGTTGCGGATCTGTGAAAACACCCGCATAGCCCTGTCGGCCACGGCGCCAGCCTTAAGCTCCGGCCTGCTACGCAGCTTCCAGTCCTTGAGTTTGATAAAGGCCATACCGATGTTTTGCCCACGGCCAGCCTGGTTCTGACCGCTAATCGTCAGGATGCATTCCACCGCGTCTTTTTCTTTCACTAGAAAATAATCCTTGACGGTTTCCAAGACATTCCTGGTCTGTTCCAGCGTGGAACCGGGCGGAAGCAGGGCCTGAACATACATTATCCCCTGGTCTTCATCAGGGAGATAACTCTTCGGCATATGGAGAAGAAATAATCCCATCACCGCCACGATCAGCAGATAGAAAAACATATAGCGAACGTTTTTATTTAACGAGTGACCGACCATCCTCAAGTACAGGTCACGAAACCGGAAAAATGCGCCGTCAAACCATCTGAAAAACGGACGAAGGAAAGATACACCGCCTTCCGCAGGTTGATGCCCCTTGGGCACCTGTTTGAGCAGTGAGGCGCAGAGAACCGGCGTCAGGATCAAGGCCACCAACAGCGAAAGGAGCATGGAGGCGATGACGGTCACGGAAAACTGGCGGTAGATGACGCCGGTGGAGCCGGAAAAAAATGCCATGGGACCGAACACCGCCGAGAGCACCAACCCGATGCCGATCAGCGCGGGGGTAATTTGTTCCATGGACTTGGCGGTGGCTTCTTTGGGTGGGATTCCTTCCTCGCTCATGATACGTTCGACATTTTCCACCACCACTATGGCGTCGTCCACCAGCAGTCCGATGGCCAGCACCATGGCGAACATGGTCAGCATGTTGATGGAGAACCCGAATATTCCCAGTACCGCGAAGGTGCCGAGAAGCACCACCGGCACGGCAATGGTCGGAATGAGGGTGGCCCGCATGTTTCCCATGAAAAGGTACATGACCAGAAAGACCAGCAGGATGGCCTCGAAAAGGGTCTTGACCACCTCCTCAATCGCCACTTTGGTAAAGGGAGTGGTGTCATAGGGATAAATGATCTTCACGCCGTGAGGAAAGTAACGGCTCAATTCATTCATTTTGGCGCGGATCGCGTTGGCCGTATCCAGCGCATTGGCGTCGGGTTCCTGACGGATGGCCAGTCCGGATGCAGGCATGCCGTTATAATAAGTAAAGGTATCGGCAAGATCGGTTCCCAGTTCCGTCCACCCTATATCCTTGATCCGTACTCTGGATCCGTCCGGATTGATGCGGACGGGTATATCGGCAAACTCCTCGGGAGTCTTGAGCAGGCTATGGACGACGATGGCGGCATTGAGACGCTGGCCCGCCACCGCCGGCGCACCGCCGAACTGGCCGCCTGAGATCTCCACATTGTAGGCTTGCAGAGCCGCGATTACATCGTCCACCGTCAAACCGTAATCCGTCAACTTGTTAGGATTATACCAGATCCGCATGGCGTATTCGCCGCCGAATCCTTCCACCTCCCCAACACCCGGCACCCGCGACAGTACCTGCTGTATAACGGTAAGAGTATAGTCTCTCAAGTCAATATCACTCATGCTGCCGTCTTCGGAAACCAAACCCAAAATCATCAGGTAGTTTGCGGTGGATTTACGGACTCCGACGCCCCGTTGTTGTACCACCAGAGGCAGTCTCGCCATTGCCAGTTGGAGTTTGTTTTGTACCTTGGCCCAGGCAAGGTCCGGATCGGTTCCCGGATTGAAGGTCAGCGTGATGGTAGAGATACCGGACGAATCGCTGGTGCTGGCCATGTACATCATTTTATCCAGCCCGGTCATCTGCTGCTCGATGATCTGTGTTACGCTGTTTTCCACCGTTTCCGCCGAAGCACCGGGATAAAGACAGCTAATTCTGATGGAAGGCGGGGCGATGGGGGGATACTGCGTGATGGGCAGGTTATAAATCGCCAGGCCGCCCAGCACCATAATAATCATGGCGATGACCCAGGCAAAAACCGGACGTTCCAGGAAAAATTTTGATAGCATCGTGCGTCTCCGTTAATTCTATTTTGCCGGCGGCGGTAACGTATCCTTACGTTCACCGCTGTTTTTTCCGCCGCTGGTTTCAAAAGGAACAGCCTTTACGGGAGCGCCGGGTTTCACCTTTTGCATCCCCTCGATAATCGCCCGCTCGCCGGGCGCAAGACCCGATGAAATAAGCCACTGATCGCCGATGGCCCGATCGAGCGTGAGCATCCGCAATTGGACATTGCTCTGTGCGTCTACAATCCATGTGAACGGGTTCCCTCTCGGATCGCTTGAAACGGCCTGCTGGGGAATGAGGATGGCCTGCTTATTGACCCCTTCCTGCACTACTGCCCGGACGAACATGCCTGGCAGCAGAACACCCTTCGGATTAGGAAAGACCATCCGCAGAATAACCGATCCGGTCGTCGGATCAACCGTGACGTCGCGGAACTGAAGAGTTCCCGCCAATGGGTAAACTGTACCGTCTTCCATGATGAGTTTAACCTTTTTCTGATCTGCTCCACTTTGATCCAGACGGCCTTCCTTCAAACCACGCCGCAATCGCAGCACTTCGGCCGTGGATTGGGGAACATCCACAAACATTGGATCCAGTCGTTGAATGGTTGCCAGAACTGTAGGCTGCTGCGCCGTCACTAGGGCGCCCTTTGTTATGTTGGATCTTCCGATGCGGCCCGAAATGGGCGCGGTAATGGATGTATATCTCAGATTGATACGGGCCATATCGACATTAGCCTTTCCAAACTGTATATCCGCCTGAATCTGTTTCAGTGCGGCAGCCGCATCGTCGTAGTCCTGCTGGCTGACCGCTTTATCGGCCAGCAATTCCCGCAAGCGATCAGCCTTCAACTGGATTGCCGACAGATTGGCCTCGGATCTGGCAAGCGCGGCCTTGGCATTATCAAGCGCCGACCAATAAAGTGCCGGATCGATCTTAAAGAGCGTCTGGCCGGCTTTGACATCGGCGCCTTCCGTAAACAGACGCTCCTGGATGATACCACTAACCTGAGGACGCACTTCAGCCACTAAATTGGCGGATGTCCGGCCGGCCAATTCGGTCGTGATAACCACCTGCTTCGATTGTATCGTCACAACGGAGACTTCGGGCATCGGCGGTGGACCGCCCGTTTTTTGCTTTCCACAACCGCCCAGAATCAAGCCCACAGCGAGAACGCTCGCGGCGGCAATCAGCCATCTGGCTCTGTTATTGTTTTTCATTCGGCACCTCTGTCATTTTAATTATCGCAACTATAATCCACATACGACAAAACTACGGCCAGATAGTTCCCATGGCTCTTTGTAGCTTCGCATAATTTACATTATAATCACCCAAAGCATTGGCATATTCCGATTTTGCTTTTGTCAATAAAGTTTGGGCATCGAGAACCTCCGTTGAGGTAGAGACTCTTTCTTTATATCTTTCCTCAGAAATACGGAAATTCTCTTCGGCCTGTTCAATCACTTTCTGCCAAACAATAATTTGACTTTCCGTTTCCTGCAATATCAGGTAAGCATTTTTTATTTCTAAAGTAATTTGATCATTTAATTCTTTGGACGCTTCCAGCGCTTGATTCTCCTTGGCTTTGCTGGCATCGACCCTGAATTTCGTTTTACCCCATTCCCAGAAATTCCAACTGGCCACCGCCATCACGTACCAGCTTTCCATGTTTTGATAGTCACTGCCGGAAACAGATGGATTATCGCCAAACCTTGTGTAATTGCCAACCACACTTAAAGCGGGGAAATAATCACTTTGCGCAACCCGAACTAATTTTCCCGCCTGTGCCGCTTTGAGTGATGATATTTTGAGCTCCGGCCTTGTTTTCTGGGCAACATTCAAACATTCTTCGAACGATTGGTTCAGGGGATGATAGGTCAGAATATCCACTATTTCTACCGGCGCAAATATTTTGAGTTTCAAGACCGTATTAAAACTGGACTTGGCCAGTTCCACTGCATTTTTTGCTCTGACCAGAGCTTGCTTGCCATTAGCCAGCTCGACTTCGGCATGCAGTAAATCATTTTTGGGGATCATACCCACGTTGAAATAATTTTCAGCAACATCGCGATGCGCGCTGAGCATCTCGACCGACTGTTGCGTCGCATCCTGAATCCTCTGCGCCCGCAAAATATTGAAATAAGCAATTTTTACTTCCTGCACCACGTCTTGATACTTAGCCGTTTCCTCTAAATGGGCGGCATCTTCGCCAATACTGCTTGCCTGATAATTAGCCAGAATCCCGCCACCTGCAAATAGCGGCTGCTTTGCTTCGATTACCCAGTTATAGTTATTTTGTGTGCCTGTCACCATTTCTATGGGAGTCATTATTAAGGGTGGAAATCCTCCTGGCAATTTAAGGGTTGGCTCCTCGTTCAATCGCGTATAGCTGTATGAAGTGCTGAACTGCGGCAAAAATCCGGTAAACGCCTCCCTTTTCTGGGCATTGGCGCCCTTGGACCCTTCTTTGGCAATATTTATGACTATGCTGTTTTTTAAGGCGATATCAATACTCGCCTCCAGAGTTAAAGGCTCTTCGGCAAAAACCAGATGTGGAAAAAAAGCAACCGTGAAAAGCGTTAAAATAATTATGCGCCAATTTTTACTAATCATATTTTTTCACTCCATGTAAAAAAATGTCCAGAATAAATCCCTTTTTAGAACTGAGGGACTCTTTTGCCGGCACTAACATCCATTCCATTGATGATGCCCTGATCAAGTGAAATAATGCCGAAGCCATATCATGCGGCGGCAAAGCACGTAATAAGCCTTTCTTTTATACCATCTTTTAATAAATTTTCAATGAAAGTTATATGTTTGAAATAATCATCAATAAGTTTTTGGCGCAACGATGTCATAGCTTCCGATAAAGCGGCATTTTCTCCTTTTATAAATAATCGGCAAAAATCTGTGTTTTTCTCAATAAACTGCAAGTGCGCATCAATCAGCGCTTCAATTTTACCGGTTATATCTTTGGCCGCGTTCGCTGCTTTTCTAATTTCAGCGTACATCAAATCGAGTTTTTCGCTGATCATCGTCGTGTAAAGATTTTCTTTGCCTTCAAAAAACTGATAAAGCGATCCGATGGAAAAACCGGAAGCACTGGCAATTTCCGCCATTGTGACGTTATGAAATCCTTTCGTGGCGAATACTTTTTCCGCCTGTTTCAGAATTTCCGCCCGGCGCATATTAAACTCGCGCTTTTTTCGTTCCAATCTTTCCATTTATCAGAACCTTATATTTTTGAATTAGCATTCAAAATTTGAACATGAGCTCAAATTATAGAATATTTATTATTTGTCAAGGGGAATATGTGGCTAGTAAAAAAATCTTGACAAATGATAAAATATTAATACAATTAAAATGTTTCAATCGATTGTTTAATTTATATGAATTCTAAAATTAAAGAAAAGCCTAAAGTTGAATTGATCCTTGAAACCGCGGGAGAAATCTTTGCGGAACAAGGTTACAATAAAGCCACGATAAGGGACATTTGCAAACGTTCCGGTGTGAATCTTGCGGCAATAAACTATTATTTCGGCGACAAAGAAAGATTATATCTGGCCGTTTTAAAATACTACCGTGAACTTGCGATACGAAAATACCCCCTTACTTTCGGCATCAATGAAACGGATACTCCCGAAGAAAAACTCAGCAATTTTATTCATACTTTTATCTGCCGTTTTTTGGAAGAAGGAAAAACAGCATTATTTGGCAAACTCCTTGCCCGTGAATTTACCGAATCTACCGAGGCGTTGGATGTTTTAGTGGAAGATTTCATCAGGCCAACGTTCATTAAATTATCCTCCATCATCAGAGAAATTATGGGCAATAAATCTCCTGACAAAAAAGTAGAACTTTGTGCTATGAGTATTATCGGCCAATGTCTTTATTTCCGCAATGCCCGGCCTGTTGTTTTCCGGCTGCGACATAAAGAAGGATATACTAACAAAGACATAAAAGAAATAACCAAACATATAATAAATTTTTCACTAAAAGGATTGGTTAACAACTAAAACATAAAAAAGGAAATTTAGTATGAATCAAACATCAAAGTTTGAAACGCCCACTGGACCCCATTTAACCAGGATTCAAAGATTCTTTCATTTTGTCCGCCGCCACTGGGTAATAATTATTGTAACCATTGTCATTGTTGTTGCGGGCATAATATTCATCAGATCAAATATGACAGGTAAAAAATCTCTCAATGGTGAGCGTCCACAGCCTGTGACCGCCGTAATGACTAATAAGGCGGATTTTGATGTATATCTGAAAGGATTGGGTACTGTCATTCCTACAAACACCGTGACTGTCAAATCTCAGGTCAGTGGCCAGCTCATGAGCGTGCGCTTTAAAGAAGGGCAACATGTTAATAAAGGCGACTTGATTGCAGAAATTGATCCACGCCCCTTCCAAGTTCAACTGATGCAGGCCGAAGGGCAGCTTACCCGTGACGAAGAGTTTCTGAAAAACGCCGAGAGTGATCTGGCGATTTACAAGCAGTTGATTGCTCAGGATTCTATTGCCGCGCAACAGGTCACGACGCAGAACTCATTGGTAAAGCAGTACCGGGGCGTGATTGAAACAGACAAGGGTCAAATTGCCAATGCTAAACTTCAGCTTATTTATGCCCGTGTTATCGCCCCGGTTACAGGACGCGTCGGTTTGCGGCAAGTTGATCCCGGCAATATGGTTCAAATTACCGATCCCAACGGTATAGTGGTAATCACGCAACTGCAACCGGTCACGGTTGTCTTTTCACTGCCTCAGGACAATTTGACGATTTTATTAAAACGCTGGAATGCCGGAGCAACCAATTTGCCTGTCCAGGCCTTTGATCAGGAAGGCAAGGTATTACTGGCCAGCGGCAAACTGCTCGCCATTGATAATCAGATCGATACTACAACGGGAACAGTTAAACTGAAGGCGATATTTGACAATAAGGATAACAAACTCTTTCCCAACCAGTTTGTTAATGTCCGGCTGAAAGTGGATACTCTTCATGATGCAACTGTAATGTCTTCTGCTGCAGTGCAGCGCGGAAGCATCGGCACTTTTGCTTATGTGGTCAAGGATAATAAAACTGTAACTGTAAGGATGTTGAAACTGGGGCCGGCTGAAGGCGATAATGTGGTTGTAATGGAAGGCCTGGTGCCTGGAGAATCGGTGGTGACCGTCGGAGGCGATAAACTGCGCGAGGGTACCAAAGTTGAGCTTATAACGCCGGACAGTAAAGGGGCAGCCGTGCGCAATGGAAAAGCAAACGCCGCGGCTGGACAAAAAAAACTACCGTCTTCGGCAACAAAGTAGGATAGGTCAACCTTGATTTTCTTTCACATAATTCTTGCCCCAAAATTAAGATAGGCAATATATGAATCCTTCACGTCCTTTCATCTTGCGTCCCGTGGCTACATCACTGTTCATGGCAGCGATTCTGCTTGCGGGCATCATTGGTTATCATGTGTTGCCGATTTCCGCGCTTCCTCAGGTTGATTACCCGACTATTCAGGTTGTGACACTTTACCCCGGAGCAAGTCCGGACGTTGTTACTTCTTCCATTACTGCGCCAATGGAGCGCCAATTCGGCCAGATGCCGGGGTTGAACCAGATGTCTTCGACAAGCTCGGGCGGTGCATCGGTAATCACTCTGCAATTCAGTCTCAGCCTGAACCTTGACGTCGCGGAGCAGGAAGTGCAAGCGGCAATCAATGCGGCCACTACTTTTCTTCCCACAGATCTGCCGATGCCGCCGATCTACAGCAAAGTCAACCCAGCGGATGCACCGATTATGACCCTGGCCATAACATCCAAAACATTGCCTTTGCCGAAAATTCAGGATCTCATCGACACGCGTGTCGCCCAGAAAATATCACAATTGCCGGGTGTCGGACTGGTCAGCATCAGCGGCGGACAAAAACCGGCTATACGCATTCAGGCCAATCCCAAAGCACTGGCATCTTACAATCTCATGCTGGAGGATTTGCGCACGGCCATCGGCAATTCCAATGTCAACCAGGCCAAGGGCAGTTTTGACGGTCCGGAGCGCGCCTCTACAATCGACGCCAATGATCAGCTCAAGTTAGCTGCGGAATATGAAAAAGTTATTGTGGCCTACCGTAATGGCGCGCCGGTGCGCCTTACCGATGTGGCGGATGTCCGTGATGATGCCGAAAATGTAAGCCTAGCGGCCTGGCAAAATCAAACGCCGGCTGTCATCGTGAATATTCAGCGTCAGCCGGGCGTCAATGTCATCGAAGTTGTCAACCGTATCAAGAATATAATTCCACAATTGCGGTCATCGCTGCCCGGTTCGGTTGACGTTATTATGCTGACCGACCGTACCACAACTATCCGTACATCAGTGAATGACGTTCAATTTGAACTGTTCCTGGCCATTGCCCTCGTCGTTATGGTCATTTTCCTTTTTCTGCGCAATCTATCCGCAACGATTATTCCGAGTATTGCCGTGCCGCTGTCACTTGTCGGAACATTCGGAGTTATGTACCTTTTCGGCTTCAGCATCAACAATCTGACCTTGATGGCTTTGACGATCTCGACCGGTTTTGTCGTGGATGACGCCATTGTCGTCATAGAAAATATAGCCCGTTATATCGAACAGGGACTATCCCCAATGGAGGCCGCCCTCAAGGGCTCTGCACAGATTGCCTTTACAATCATTTCGCTTACTTTTTCCCTGATCGCCGTTTTGATTCCTCTTCTTTTCATGGGAGATGTTGTGGGCCGGCTTTTCCGGGAATTTGCGATCACCTTGTCCGTCGCCATATTAATTTCGGCCGTTATTTCATTGACGCTTACACCGATGATGTGCTCCAAACTGCTTAAGCATGTACCGGAAGAAAAGCAAGGACGTTTTTATCATCAAAGCGGCTTGTTTTTTGAGAGGACAATTGCCCGTTACGGTAAGATGCTCACGTGGGTTCTTGATCATCAGACGGCCACGCTGGTGGTAGCCATTTCAACGTTAGTGCTGACAATCCTTTTATATATCGTCATCCCCAAAGGTTTCTTCCCCGTGCAGGATACGGGCATGATCATCGGTATATCGGAAGCTCCGCAATCGATTTCATTTTCCGCCATGGCCGAACGTCAGCAGGCGCTGGCCAAAGTGATTCTGAAGGACCCGGCAGTAGAGAGCCTGTCGTCCTTCATTGGTGTGGATGGAACAAATGTGACATTAAACAGCGGACGCATGATGATCAATCTGATCCCGAAGAATAAACGCGACCTTGATGCTTCCGGCGTTATCCGCCGCTTACAAGCAAGGCTTACCGCAGTAGAAGGCATAACGCTTTACATGCAGCCGGTGCAGGATCTGACGATTGAGGACAGGGTAAGCCGCACGCAATATCAATTTACACTGGAGTGCGCCGATCCTGACGAACTCGGCCTTTGGACGGACCGCCTCGTCGATCGCATTTCTCACTCACCGCACCTTACTGATGTGGCCAGTGATTTACAGGATCAGGGTCTGCAAGCTTATGTGGACATAGATCGTAATGCCGCCGGCCGTCTCGGCATTACGACTGCTGCTATTGATAATATTCTTTATGACGCTTTCGGCCAGCGCCTTGTTTCCACTATATTCACGCAATCAAACCAATACCGCGTGGTTCTGGAAGTAAAACCGGATTATAAAAAAGGACCGGCAACCCTGAACGATTTGTATATAACTTCCCAGTCGGGAACACAGGTTCCCGTGGGGGCAATCGCGCGGATATCGGAAAAACCGGCGCCGCTTGTCGTCAATCACCAGGGACAATTTCCCTGTGCCACAATTTCTTTTAATCTGGCACAGGGAGCATCACTGGGGAATGCCGTTTCAGCTATCGAAGGGGCCGAGCGCGAAATCGGCATGCCGATCAGTGTCAAGACCGGTTTCCAGGGAGCGGCACTCGCTTTTAGGGCATCGCTTACCGGCACGCTGTTTTTGATCCTGGCTGCCATCATAACGGTGTATATCGTCCTGGGTATTCTCTATGAAAGTTATATCCATCCGATGACGATTCTATCCACTCTTCCTTCCGCCGGAGTCGGCGCGCTGCTCGCTCTGATGATTTCCGGAACCGATCTGGGCATCATCGGTATTATAGGTATCATTCTGCTCATCGGCATAGTAAAGAAAAATGCCATTATGATGATTGACTTTGCCCTTGATGCCGAACGCAAAGAGGGCAAACCCCCGCGGGAAGCTATTTATCAGGCATGCCTGCTGCGCTTCCGGCCGATAATGATGACGACGATGGCTGCCATCCTGGGTGCGCTGCCACTGATGATCGGTACCGGAGTGGGATCGGAATTGCGCCATCCCCTGGGCATTACTATGGTGGGGGGGCTTATTTTGAGTCAGATACTGACACTTTTTACAACGCCGGTAATTTATCTGGCTTTTGACCGACTGAGCCGCAGAGTCAGGACTCGAATATTCCGTAATTCAGTAGCAGTCGATAAAATTGATGAGACTGAAGCATGAGCATTTCCACTCCTTTCATTCATCGTCCTATAGCGACAACCCTGATAACGCTGGGTATTGCTCTGGCCGGTCTGGTTGCGTTTAGACTGTTGCCGGTAGCGGCACTGCCGCAGGTGGACTTTCCCACCATATCCGTTTCCGCTTCTTTTCCCGGAGCCAGCCCGGAAACAATGGCCGCTACTGTAGCCACGCCTCTGGAGCGCTCGCTCGGTCGCATTGCCGGCATCACGGAGATGACTTCGTCAAGCTCGCTTGGACAGACCCGGATCACGCTGCAATTTGATCTTGACCGGGATATCGATGGGGCGGCGCGTGATGTGCAGGCGGCTATCAATGCGGCGCGTAGCCTCCTGCCTTCGGGATTACCCAGTAACCCGACCTATCGGAAAGTGAACCCGGCAGACGCCCCTATTATCATTTTAGCTCTTACCTCGGACACCATGACCAGAGGCCAGCTCTACGATGCGGCGTCTACTATTTTAGCGCAAAAACTTTCTCAGATAAAAGGTATCGGCCAGGTGATTGTCGGCGGCAGTTCGCTCCCGGCTGTTCGGGTGGAATTGAATCCGGCCTTACTCAACCATTATGGAATAAGTCCGGAGCAGGTGCGCGCATACATTGCCGCTTCCAATTCCAACCGGCCCAAAGGTTCCGTGGAAACAGGCGATAAACACTGGCAGATATATGCCAATGACCAGGCTAAAAAAGCGTCCGACTATATCCCATTGATTGTGTCCTATCGCAATGGCGCGGCTGTGCGTCTTGGGGATTTAGGCACTGTGGTCGATTCGGTATCGGATTTGCGCAATGCCGGGTTATACAACAGCAAACCGTCCGTTTTATTGATCATAACCAAGCAGCCCGGCGCCAATGTCATCGAAACGGTCGATCGCGTCAAAGCAATTTTGCCGCAACTGCAAGCCTCAATACCTGCGGCAATCAATTTACAAATTGCTTCAGATCGCACCCCATCAATCCGTGCATCACTGAGGGAAGTCGAACGCACCCTACTGATCTCCATCGCGCTGGTGATTCTTGTTGTCTTTTTATTTTTGCGCAATATTTATGCGACATTTATTCCCAGTATTGCCGTGCCTGTTTCACTGATCGGCACTTTTGGCGTTATGTATCTGGCCGGTTACACATTGGATAATCTATCGCTCATGGCGCTTACCGTCGCCACCGGTTTTGTTGTTGATGATGCCATTGTTGTTTTGGAGAATATCTCCCGCCATATCGAGGCAGGGATGACACCTTTTCAGGCGGCGCTGCTCGGAGCAAAAGAAGTGGGTTTTACCGTGCTTTCGATGAGTCTCTCTCTTATCGCTGTATTTATCCCCATTTTATTGATGGGTGGAATTGTGGGCAGGCTTTTCCGCGAATTTGCCGTTGTACTTTCCGTGGCCATCCTGATTTCTCTGGCTATATCTCTGAGCACAACACCAATGATGTGCGCCCTCCTGTTGCGATCGAAGGAAGAGCTCGGCACTGGCTGGTTTTATAAAAAAAGTGAACGGATATTTGAGGCAGTTCTCGGCTTTTATAAGCGATCTCTTCATTGGGCCCTGCGGCATGGCCGGCTGATGATGGCTATACTATTTGTTGTTATCTGCCTGAATGTTTTTCTTTACATCAAAATTCCCAAGGGTTTCTTTCCTCAGCAGGATACCGGAGCTCTCGTCGGCACGATCCAGGCCGACCAAAGTATTTCTTTTCAGGCCATGCAACATAAGCTTATCATCATTATGGACATTATTCGTTCCGATCCGGCTGTTAACAGCATAGCCGGTTTTACGGGAGGTGGGCAGCGTAATTCCGGTTTCATGTACATTTCTTTGAAGCCGGTTAGTGAGCGCAAGGTTTCCCCCGATCAAATAATGGCGAGATTAAGGCCAAATCTGGCTCGCGAAGCGGGGGCAAGGCTCTATCTCCAGTCGGTTCAGGACATCCGCGTCGGCGGCCGGGCGGCCGGAGCTACCTATCAATATACTTTGCAGGCCGAAGATCTTGCTGAATTGCGGCTATGGGAAAAGCGCATCAAGGATGCATTTAGCGACACTTCCCGAATTGACGGATTTAAATTCAGATGAGCAGGATAGAGGATTGCAAAGTTCCGTTATTTTTGACCGGGACACAGCTTCGCGTATGGGAATCACTGCGGCGCTTCTTGATACGACATTAAATGATTCCTTCGGTCAGCGTCAGGTATCTACAATTTACGAGCCTCTAAACCAATACTATGTCGTTATGGAGGTTTCACCACCCAACTGGCAAAGTCCGGAATCTCTCAAAGATGTTTACCTGATTATTCCTCCCAATGCGGGGCTTCCTAATGGTGCACAGGTGCCCCTTTTGTCTTTTGCCAAATATAGCTTGACTAATACGCCGCTCGCTGTCAACCATCAGGGGCAATTTGCCGCATCCACAATTTCTTTTAATCTTCCTCTGGGAGTGTCGCTTTCTCAGGCAACAGAGGCTATTCAGAAAACCATGGCTCGCCTCGGCGTTCCCGGTTCGATCAGAGGAAGCTTTCAGGGAACGGCCCAGACATTTCAGCAATCGTTACAGAGCATACCATGGTTAATTCTGGCGGCAATAATTGCCATATATATTGTGCTGGGCATACTCTACGAGAGCTATGTACATCCGGTTACAATTTTATCCACATTGCCGTCCGCCGGTGTGGGAGCATTACTGGCCTTGATGATATTCCATACGGAGTTCACCATCATGGCCTTGATCGGAGTCATTCTTCTGATCGGCATCGTCAAGAAGAATGCCATTATGATGATTGACTTTGCTCTGGACAGGGAACGCAAAGAAGGAAAAAGTCCTGAAGAATCAATATTTGAAGCTTGCCTGATGCGATTTAGGCCGATCATGATGACGACGATGGCGGCGCTTTTCGGCGCCTTGCCTTTGATATTGCTCACCGGAGAAGGTTCCGAATTACGCAGACCTTTGGGAATTTCTATTGTGGGCGGACTGATTGTCAGTCAGATTCTCACACTATATACGACTCCGGTCGTTTATTTATACCTTGACCGTTTCCGGCTGTTTTGTTTAAGGGTATTGAAACGGAGGCCTGATAGTTTGCCCCAACAGGCGTTGGAGAAAATTTAAAGAGGATAATTATGAAAAAATTATTAGTATTAAAAATCCTTCTTGCTATCTTAGTGGTGATATCCGGCTGCTCCGTCGGGCCGGATTATAAACGCCCCGATGCGCCGGTACCATCATCTTTTAAGGAATTGAAAGGATGGCGGGAAGCGCTACCCCGCGATCAGGAAATAAGAACAAAGTGGTGGGAAGCCTTTGGCGATTCTATCTTGAACTCACTGGAAGAGCAGGTAAATGTATCGAACCAGTCGATTGCGCTGGCGGAGTCTCAATATCGTCAGGCACAGGCGCTGGTGCAACTGGCTCGGGCTAATTACTTTCCCACTGTCAATGCAGGGGCAGCCTATACCCGCTCACTGTCACCTGGAGGAGGGGGAACCTATAGCACGGTAGACCAGAATCAGGTTTCTCTCAATGCCGCCTGGGAAGTAGATTTATGGGGGAAAGTACGCCGGCAAGTGGAATCGAGTACAGCAACGGCCGAAGCATCTTTTGCCGATTTGCAAGCTATGCGTTTATCGATGCAAACCGAACTCGCCCTGAATTATTTTCAGTTGCGGATTTTGGATGCCCAGAAAGAAAAATCTCGAGGAAGCGGTTGCGGCATACGGAAAAGCTCTGGAGCTTACTCAAAACCGTTATAAGGCCGGTGTCGCGGCTAAGGCTGATGTTGCCGCAGCCCAGGCCCAACTTAAGTCTGCCCAAGCTCAAGCTACAGATGTCGGTGTACAGCGGGCGCAATTGGAGCATGCCATTGCAATCTTAACCGGCAAGCCGCCGGCCGATTTTTCTCTGACGCCGGTAATATTTGTTCAGCCACAAATCAAAATTCCAGTGGCTATTCCTTCCGATCTGCTGGAGCGCAGGCCGGACATTGCGTCGGCAGAACGCAAGATGGCGGCGGCAAACGCCCAGATCGGCGTGGCTAAAGCGGCATATTATCCAACCCTTTCTCTTTCCGGTTCATTGGGATATGCAAGCACAGAACTTGCCAGCCTGTTTACATCTCCCAGCTTTTTCTGGGCTGTAGGTCCGGCGATGGCTATAACTTTATTTGACGGCGGGGCGCGTAAAGCACAGACCGAGCAGACAAGAGCCGCATACGACGGAACAGTAGCCTTTTACCGGCAAACAGTTCTGGCGGGATTTCAGGATGTTGAAGACAACCTGGCCGCCCTGCGCATACTGGATGAGGAAGCGCAGTCTCAAGACCTGGCGGTAAAATCGGCACAGGAATCGGTAATATTGACTACCAACCAATACAAGGCCGGGATTGTCAGTTACCTGAATGTTATTACCGTCCAAACTATTGCGCTGACAAATGAAAGAGCGGCCATCAGTATCAGTGGCCAGCGTCTCAACGCAGCCGTCCTGCTCGTCAAAGCTCTTGGCGGCGGCTGGAGTGCTCCGGAAGCACATAGAGTTAATTCCACGATTTTGAATTCCCCAGCACCATCATGGGAGGAAAATGCGCCGTAATTCGTGGGAGGTCGCGTTATAAGGAGCCTAAGGCTCCACTCAAAAGTAGCAACAGAGATAATATGAAACGGGAAATAGCAGATCTGCGCGAAAGCCTTATCCTCATCGGCACCATTATCATACTGGTTGGTTTGGGTACTTCCATCTTGATTTATCAGTCGGCCGGCAATGATTCGAACGGTGTTTTGGGTTACGAAATAATAGATGGATCTGCTTATCCGATCAGGCCTGAAGATTCCAGAATTTATAGGCATGATTTGGAACTCTATGGTGGAAAAGCAGCTGTGGTTGTAGATGATTTCAGCCGTTGGTTTGTAGGATTATGGCATGGAAAATCACTCGCCTTCACAGTAGCCGGCATTAGCATTTTTATATCATTTATTTTTTTCTTTGTTGCCACTCGCTTGCCATCCCGCATAAAACCTGATGTCCACAGTGAAAACAATCGGGAGTGACCTTAATCTAATTCTCTCCTCCCTGCATATTTATTACCCACCTGGATACCAATAAGTGGATACATTTTATCCGCTATCGCTTAAGAAATTACCGTGTCTATTAAATAATATTTAGTAATATTCAATGCTTGTCATATATTATTCTGATTGGCATATTTCCTGCTGTTCATATGATCAAAATATTTTTGCGAAAGGAGTCTTAGAAAATGAAGAAAATATTTATCGTTATTGCTGTCCTTATCGTATCTGCAGCGGTTGTGGCATCGGCGTATGCCCTTCAGCCCGATAAAAAACCTGGTTCCCACAAAGAATTCTGTTTTAAAAAACACCTTGGTCTTTCAGATCAACAATTAGCCAAGATGAAAGAGCTGAAAAACCGCTTCCGTAGTGATACGAGAGATTTGAGATACAATCTCGAAATCAAGCAGGTAGAAATGCGCAAACTTTTCACGGATCCCAAGACAGATGATGAAACACTTCTTGCCAAGCAGAAGGAGATAAGTGAACTTCGTCACCAATTATCGGACAAAAAGGATGGGATGAAAATCGAGTGGCGTAAAATTCTCACTCCGGGGCAGATTGCTAAACTTGATAGAATACCCCGCAGAAACCATGAAAGGTGGGCACACCATCGTAATCATGATAGCCACCCCAGCAAAAGGCCCTAGCAAAGAGATGAAATCAGCGCCCTCTCGATCCTGATCTTAATGATGCAGCATGGGCAAAAGACAGAAGAGATCCTTTCGTTGTTAAATAATAGATGAAAGGAGACCTTTGCACAACTAGCGATAGTTTTCAATTATATTCTCCTAATAATTCTCCGGTTAAAAAGCAGTTATTCAAAGCTAATATATTGATATTATTGTATAAAT
>CAVQCU010000221.1:0-4272 GCA_963710995.1 uncultured delta proteobacterium | reverse complement strand
AGCAGCAAGATCTTTTCGAGCACCTTTTTTCACTCGAATTTCAAGGAGTCCGAGGTCTTTTGTGGTGATGAATTCTTCCACTGCTTTTATAAGTTCTTCTTCAGTTGTTGCCAACCATGTTTTTTGATGGCCACATGCTTTTGCAATTTTTCCAAAATCGACTTTGAACCGGCACGTTGGTTGACCTCCGACTGAATCGTGAGCGCCGTTATTGATAATAATGTGTTTTAGATTTGTAACACCTGATTCGGCAATAGTGGTGAGTGCGCCCATGTGCATGAGCATAGCGCCATCGCCATCGATGCAAAAAATAGTCCGATCTGGTGCGTGGAGCGCAATCCCAAGTGCGATTGAGGAGGCATGTCCCATAGAGCCAACAGTGAGAAAATCAGAATCTCCCTTTTGGCCCATCTTGATCCTGCTTTCATAAAGTTCGCGTGATGCCATGCCTGTGGTTGAGACAAAAACAGGATTATTGATTGTTGATGTGATTTTTAAAATGATTTGAATGGCCTCTTCACGAGTCAGTGAATAAGGAGATGGCGTTGTATTTTTTTTGGGAGCTTCGTATGGCTCAAAGGTATCTCTTCGAATGACGAGCGCGTAGGGTGCCTTTGAGGAATGCATAAACTCAAAAGCTTTTTTTATAGCCGCTTCGGCGTCAACGAATTCTTGTGGAAGAACTTCGTATGGAATCCCCATCGTTTTTAATAACTCTAATGTAATTTCCCCTTGTTTGATATGTTGTGGTTCATCTTTAACGCCTGGTTCTCCACGCCAACCGATAAGGAGCAACATGGGAATGCCGTAAACTTTTGGATCTGCAAGTGAGGTCAGGGGATTAACGGCATTTCCAACACCTGAGTTTTGCATATAGACAAGAGCGGGTTTATTTGTGGCGAGATAGACACCGGCAGCAAGCCCTACGGCCGCGCCTTCATTTACGGTAATGAAATTCTTATTTGAAGGCACATTGTCTTGGAGATAGGCGCAAAAGAATTTTAAAAGGGAATCTGGAACTCCACAGTAGAATTCTGTTCCTTTGCTCGTCAGAAGTTCGAAAAATTTGGCGCAGTTCAACATAGAGAAATCCGCTAAACTTTATTGGGTAAAATTTTCAAAATTTCTGAGACAGACATACAATGCTCATTTGATGCTTCAAATGCGCGTTCATTTCGGAGAATAGATTCTGCTGCTTTTACCATTGCGGGATAAGCTGCGCGAAGAAGGTGGTTTGCGTAAATTACAATATTGATGCCAGCTTTAACTAACTCTTTTTCGTAAATTTGGCAGTATGTTGTAGGAACGACAACGAGTGGAACTTTCTTTTCAAATTTTTGATATTCCTTACAAAATTGTAAAATTTCTGATTGATCTTTTGCTTTACTGTGAATCATTATGCCATCGGCACCGGCCTTCATATAGGCAAAGGCGCGAGTGAGGGCATCGTCCATTCCTTTTTTCAGAATGAGGCTTTCAATGCGCGCGATAATCATGAAATCATTTGTAACTTGAGCTTTTTTACCGAGGGAAATCTTATTGCAAAAAGCCTCAATGGAATCTTGAGTTTGTGAAACATCAGTTCCAAAGAGCGAATTCATTTTGATACCTGTTTTGTCTTCAATAATAACGGCGGAAACTCCAAGTCTCTCCAGCGTTCTAACTGTATAGGTAAAGTGTTCTGCGATGCCTCCAGTATCGCCGTCAAAAATCATGGGCTTCACTGTAACTTCAAAGATGTCATTAACGGTTTTAAGCCGTGACGAGAGGTCGACCAGTTCAATGTCTGGACGGCCGTGAGCTGTTGATTCTGTTAAGCTGCTGAGCCAAATGGCATCAAATGATTGAGTGCCTCTTTCTGGATCTTTAACCTCTGTTTTTTCTACAATAAGAGCACTCAACGCATTATGGGCCTCAGAAACGCGCACAATATTTTTAACACTTAAGAGACGACGCAATTTTGCCAAACGAAGTTGTGGTGTTGTTCCAATTTCTCGAAGATGGACATGAAGTTCAGTTGAAGAGATACCTTTTGTGTATTCAGGTTCAACCATTTGGCCGCCCCACTCTGCAAGAATGGCAATGGCCTTGGCACGCACATCTTTGAGCGGCCCTTCGCGCCAATCCGTTCCGTGAACCATATAATCAGGTTTATATTTACGAAGATTGGCCTCGTAATCTGGAGTTTCTTGCATGACGACCTGATCAACGCCTTTAACATTTTCAATCACAGCTTTGCGCTGTTCATAACTCATAAAGGGAAGTCTTTTATAGGAAGCAATGGCCTTATCTGTAAAAAGGCCAATCATTACTTCGCCGAGTTCTTGCGCAACTTTAATAATATTCAAATGCCCAGGATGAATAAAATCGACAGCCATTGGAACATAAACGAGTTTTTTCTTTTGTGTCATTTCAGAAACTCCATTATTGAATACATGTTGGACAAAGTCGCAGTCCTTCTAGATTTCCTTCTTTGTGTTTTTTTCTTAATTCTTCCATTGCCGGTGAATTCCAAATTTCATAAAGAGAATTTTTATGAATGTTGCCGACCGCAATCTTTCGTGCGCGATGAGCTGCGCACGGCAAAGCCAATCCATCACCGTGAATAAAGAGAGATTCCCATGCATAAGAACATTTTTGCTTTCCCTCTTTAGGAGAAAAAGATGTGGCATGGGCGCGTGAGTCATTTTCTTCCTGATCAAAAGGACTAATCGGGACGTAGCGCTGGACGGCAACATAATCAACCTTTTTGACCCAATATTCACGAAAGGCTTCGACTTCATGTTTATTATCTTCTTGGAGAACGAGACTAACGCGTGTTGCTGGAAGTTCGACATTGCGCTTGATCTTTAAATTTAAAAAAGCGTCAATATTGGCCATGACTTTATTATAGTCTGCATCAACTCGAATCTTTTTATAAGTTTCAGGAGTGAGAGCATCAACACTAAAACAGAGTCTTGTGAGGCCAGTGTCGAGAAGTTTTTTTGACATCTCTTCTGTGAGGAGCATTGCATTGGTATTCATGTGAATATCCATGATGCCGCACTTTGTTGCGTAATTGACTCTTTCGATTAAATCTTTATCGAGCAGAGGTTCGTTGGCGTGGTTCATTCCAATCGAAGGGCAGTTGTGTTCGGCACATTCATCGATGAGTCGACAATATGTTCTGAAATCCATTTCTCCTGCGTATGAATAACCTTTTTCAAGATCAGGATGACCGTGGACACACATTTTGCAGTGAAGGTTGCATCGGAATTTTGTTTCAAAACGAACAAAAAGAGGAAAGTCTGGACGATATTCCATTCGAGAAGCAGCGGCCCAATTTCGGCGATACTCATCCCATTTTGCTCCAAATTTTTTTCGAAAGGGGGTATCAGGATCTTCTTTGAGCGATGAATTGAGCACTCTGCCGGCGGATGTTTCTTGCTGTTTGATGGTCGCCATATATATTATTTCCCCAATACGCTATTTTTCAGAGAGATTTATCATTTTCCAAGTGTGAAGTATAGGAAATTTAAGACTCTTGGCGCGTGGTGTAATATTTTGATAATAATTTCCTTTTTGTGTGGTGAAGTATAAGAAGTCCGGTCTTGTATGTCAAGGGAATCTTGATAAACTGACCACCTGAATTGTCTCATAAAAAAATGTAATTGTAGGGACGGATAATAAAAAGAAAGCATTATGCTTTGAAATGTCGCATGGAGGTACAAAATTAGAAAAACAACATTAAAGAAAGAAGTAGATTATCTGTTTCACTTTATCCACAAATTCGAAGTACTTTCTTCAGACGCGGTCAAAGAAACGGAGTGGAGCCCCCTCCGGCAGGAGCCGGAGGCTCCCATACAATAACGCGACATCCCGCGTGTTACATCGCATTCCTCCCCCGGCTGAAGCCAAGGGATTCCAAACCGCGGGATTGACGGCGGAAATCATTTCCGGATTGAAAGAAAAAGAAAGAGTGGTTGCCTATCCCGAAGATTCCATCAGTGACGGCACAAAGATCCAGGCAAGAAAATAAAACGGAAGGAATCTCTTAGGAGTTCACCTTTTTATAGAATATTTTTTTTGCCAGTTCCTCCGTTAAAATATAAAGCGCCATAATTATCCCTATTATCATAAGAAACGACATGGGCAGTTGTACAAAATCAAATATCTTCCCGACAGGTGTAAAAGGGAAGATAAGTAATAGGGGCATATAGAGTCAGATCTTGAAATATCAGTTTCCCCTCTATCAAGCCTGATGGGCCTTTTTCCCATTGGCAAGCCATCTCA
>CAVQCU010000220.1:0-3834 GCA_963710995.1 uncultured delta proteobacterium | reverse complement strand
ACAAAATCGATATTGATCGTGCCTGGCAGGCAATAAAAGGAGCTGCTCATCCCCGCATCCATACTTTTATCTCTTCGTCGGATATTCATTTGAAGTATCAACTCAAAAAGAGCCGCGAGCAGGTACTCAAAGAGGCTGTCGCTGCCGTCAAGCTGGCGCGCTCTTACACGGATAATGTTGAATTTTCACCGATGGACGCCACACGCTCGGACAAAGAATATCTGGTGAAAATGGTATCGGCGGTTATTGACGTCGGAGCCTGTACCGTCAACATCCCCGATACGGTCGGCTATACCATTCCCGAAGAATACGGTAAGCTGATTGCCTATCTGTTCGCCAACGTCAAGAACATGGGCGACACAATTATAGCCACTCATTGTCATAATGATTTAGGTTTAGCTGTAGCCAATTCGTTGTCTGGAATAAGACAAGGTGCGCGTCAAGTGGAGTGCACAATCAACGGCATCGGCGAGAGGGCGGGTAACACGGCGATGGAAGAAATCGTCATGGCCCTGCAAACGCGCAAAGACCTTTATGGACTTTATACAGAAATCAATACCGACCAGATTTACAAGACATCGCGTCTGTTGACACAGATTACCGGCATATCGGTTCAGCCGAATAAAGCCATCGTGGGAGCAAACGCTTTCGCGCATGAATCCGGCATTCATCAGGACGGCTTGATTAAGGAGAAAATCACTTATGAGATTATGACGCCGCAATCCGTCGGCATCAGCGATACGCGTATCGTGCTGGGTAAGCACTCCGGCCGTAACGCCATTTCGCACCATTTGAAAAAAATGGGCTACGTCCTGAATGATGAGCAGATCAACAGGGTCGCCACAAGAGTCAAAGAACTGGCCGATGTCAAGAAAGATATTTATGATGAAGATCTGGAAGCGATTATTTCTGAAGAAATTTATCGGGGAGAGGATAAATACAATCTGGTTTACCTGAATGTGGTCAGCGGCAATGTGGCCATTCCCACGGCAACCATGGAAATGCAGGTAGGCAAAAACGTGGTGCGGGAAGCGGGATTCGGCAACGGCCCGGTGGACGCGACCTTCGCGGCGATTCGCAACATCACCAAAACCAATTATCCGTTAATGAAATATGTCGTCAATGCTATAACCGGCGGCAGTGATGCGCAAGGTGAGGTTGCTGTTCAGCTCAAATATAACGATCATTCCGTCGTGGGCCGTGGCGCACATCCTGATGTTATTGTCGCTTCCGCGAAAGCCTATATCAACGCACTGAATCGTCTGGAATTTTTAAAAGACAGCGTTAAAAAGGTTAAAGTTGAATAAACATAAAAAATGAGCTAAAAACTGTTTCATTTTATAAAAGGAGTATAAATTGTGGGAAAAACCATTACGGAAAAAATTTTAATGGCGCATACCAACCTGAAAAAAATCTCTGCCGGTCAGTTGATCAACGCCAGAGTGGATATCGCTTTGGGCAACGATGTTACCGCGCCCATAGCGATTAATGAATTCCAAATGGCGGGCGGGAAAAAGATCTTTGACAAAAACAAAGTTGCTTTAGTTCTGGATCATTTCACGCCGAATAAAGATATTAACTCCGCCCAGCAATGCAAGGCTGTACGCGAATTTGCCCTGAAACAGAAAGTAACTCATTTTTACGAAGGCGGACAAGTGGGTATTGAACATGCGCTATTACCGGAACAGGGCATCGTTCTGCCCGGAGATTTAGTCATTGGCGCGGACAGCCATACCTGCACTTACGGTGCACTGGGCGCATTTGCTACCGGCGTGGGCAGTACCGATTTGGCCGCCGTCATGCTTACCGGAGAGCTCTGGTTCAAAGTGCCGCAATCAATCAAATTCGTTCTTTATGGTAAACTGCAAAAATGGGTTTCCGGCAAGGATTTAATTTTGTATATCATAGGCCGCATTGGTGTTGACGGAGCTCTATATAAGGCGATGGAATTTACTGGAGAAACAATCGGCAAATTGCCGATGGCCGACAGACTCTCCATGTCTAACATGGCCATCGAAGCCGGCGCAAAGAACGGCATTTTCGCTCCTGACGCGATTACCAAAGATTACGTCAAAAAAAGAGCGAAGCGCGATTATAAATTTTATTCTTCCGATGCCGATGCCATCTATTCCGATATCATTGAAATTCACGCCGGAGGGATTGAGCCACAAGTGGCTTTTCCCCATTTACCTTCCAATGTCAAAGGAATAAGCAAAGCGGGCAAGGTAAAAATCGACCAGTCGCTCATTGGCTCCTGTACCAATGGACGGATTGAAGATTTAAGAATCGCCGCGCAGATTCTGAAAAAACGTAAAGCCGCGTCCAATGTGAGGTTGATTGTTGTCCCAGCAACTCCGGCAATTTACAAGCAAGCATTAAAGGAAGGATTGATTGAGATTTTCATGAACGCCGATGCCATAATCAGCCCGCCTTCCTGCGGCGCTTGTTTAGGCGGACACATGGGAATTCTGGCGGAAGGTGAAAGAGCAATTGCTACTACAAACCGTAATTTTGTCGGCCGCATGGGCCATCCCAAAAGTGAAGTCTATCTGGCCAGCCCCGCAGTAGCGGCGGCTTCTGCTGTATTAGGCAGAATTGCGTCTCCGACAGAACTATAAAGCCACGGGTATGCTGCCCTCCGCTTTGCGGGATAGTTCAACTTACCAATTCCGCTGCGCTCAGCTTTCGGAATTGGAGTTTCACTAACATAATAAGGAAGGTTTCTTTTATATGATATTCAAAGGTAAAGTTTGGAAATTTGGAGATAATGTGGATACCGACGCGATCATTCCGGCGCGCTATTTAACGACATCAGACCCGCGAGAGCTTGCCGCTCACTGCATGGAAGATGCTAATCCAAATTTTGTTGTCAGGATGAAGCCCGGTGATATTATTCTGGGAGGAGAAAATTTCGGCTGCGGCTCTTCACGCGAACACGCGCCCATCGCCATTAAAGCGGCAGGAATTTCCTGCATTGTGGCTAAAAGTTTCGCCCGTATTTTTTATCGCAACGCCTTTAATATGGGACTGCCCATTTTTGAATCCAGAGAGCTTGGCGATGCAATTAGAGAAGGAGAAAAAATAACTGTGGACAGCGCCAAGGGAACCATCACTGTCACTAAGGAAAATAAAACATTCATAATTAATCCAATCCCGCCTTTCATGGAAAAACTCATTGCCGATGGCGGTTTGATGAAGCATATATCTAGGAAATGAGGGAAGAATGAAACAAAACAATTTTAAAATAGCCGTTTTTGCCGGTGATGGCGTCGGGCCGGAAATAATGAAAGAAGCTTTAAAGATTTTAAAGCTGATCGCCTATAAGAAAAGTATTAACCTGCAACTTGCTGAGGGACTTGTCGGCGGCAGCGCCTACGATCACTTCGGTGTCCCCCTGCCGGATTCAAGTCTGGAACTTGCGCTGCAAAGCGACGCTATCTTGCTCGGAGCTGTGGGCGGCCCTAAATGGGAGGTGCTCGATTATAGTTTAAGGCCGGAAAGAGCGCTTCTAGGCTTGCGGGGAAAATTAGGCCTTTTCGCTAATCTGCGGCCGGTTGTTGCTTTTGACGAACTTCTTGATGCATCACCGCTCAAGAAAAATGTCGTTCATGGTATTGACCTCATGATTGTCCGCGAATTGACCGGTGATGTTTATTTCGGCAAACCGCGCGGCGTCACAAAAGGAAAAGACGGAAAACGCACAGGCGTTAACACTATGGTTTACTCTGAAGATGAAATTCGCAGAATTGCCATTCGCGCCTTCGAAATTGCCCGAACGCGTAAAAGAAATCTCCTTTCGGTAGATAAAGCTAATGTTCTCGAAAGCACTGAACT
>CAVQCU010000219.1:0-13309 GCA_963710995.1 uncultured delta proteobacterium | reverse complement strand
TCATCTGGCAAGGATACCGGAACTAAAAATTTTCGGTATAGATAAAAACGCCTGGTCGTTGCGTGAAACGTCTAAATCTATGGAGACAATGCCCGACGCGTTGTCGAAAGATTATCTGGTTTCCATTGCCGATATCAACAGGATGCCGTTTGCTGACACTTCGTTTGATTGCATAATTTGTTCGGAAGTTTTAGAACATATTCCTGAGCATGAAGCAGCCATGAGGGAACTGGTCCGGATATTGAAACCGCGAGGCACCCTTGTAGTCAGCGTGCCGCGTTATTTTACAGAGAGAATTTGCTGGTTTATTTCACGAGATTATTATAATGAAGAAGGTGGTCATTTACGCATTTACAAAAAGAAAAATCTCCAGCAAATGTTAATGAAGCAGGGATTTAAGTGCTGGAAGATTAATTACAAACACGCCCTTCATTCGCCTTATTGGTGGCTGAAGTGTCTGGTTGGCCTGAAAAATGAGGAACACCCGCTGGTTAAATATTACAGGAAATTTCTAGAATGGGATATCATGAAAAAACCGCGTTTAGTGCGGATGCTGGAAGAGTTTTTAAATCCCATCATGGGCAAAAGTATCGTCTATTATCTTAAAAAAGGATAATTTTAATGGAACTAAAACTTTCCTTCAGTGAAGAAGTAACTCCGATTTCAGTGGAAAAGATTGCCGCGTTCATTGCTTCTGTTCAAAAAGAAAATGGTGAAATTCCATGGTCGGCGGGAGGGAAGACCGATCCCTGGGATCATGTTGAATGCGCTATGGGATTGAGTGTAGGCGGTTTTTACGCAGAATCGAGACGTGCTTACGAGTGGCTTGCCAATGCTCAACTTCCTGATGGCAGTTGGTGGTCGGAAACTCTTGACGGGAAGATTATTAATTCTATAAAAGAATCGAATTTCTCTTCCTATGTCGCCGTGGGCGCTTTCCAGCATTATCTTATTACCCGTGATATACAATTTTTAAAAAAGATGTGGGATACGGTTTCGCAGGGCATTCAGTACGCGATTAATTTGCAGGCTCCAGATGGTGAGATTTACTGGGCAAGGAATAAAAATGGCGCGATTGATAAGATGGCCCTGCTTACAGGTTCCAGTTCTATCTATATGAGTATTAAATGCGCTTTAGCTATCGCGGATATTTTGGGCAAGAAACGCCTGCGCTGGCGGAAGGCAATGGATAAGCTTAGTCTGGCGATAAAAGACAGACCTGATCTGTTTAACATGATCAAATCAAGATATTCGATGGATTGGTATTATCCGGTTTTATGCGGCGCCATAACTGGTGAAGAAGCAAAAAGACGGATAACTCATTTGTGGGAGAAATTTGTAGTTCCTGAATGGGGAGTGCGCTGTGTTAGTGATAGGCCCTGGGTAACAATGGCGGAAACGGCGGAGTTTATTTTAACTCTGACGGCAATTGAAGATAATTCCCGGGCTAAAACGATATTCAGTTGGTTAAATGATAAAAGATTTTCCGACGGGTCTTTTTGGATGGGGGTAACATTTCCGGATGGAGTTATCTGGCCGGAAGAAAAAACTGGCTGGACAGCGGCGGCGGCTATGCTGGCCTGGGACGCTTTGAATGATATAACTCCGGCGGGAAAACTTTTTAATCATAAATTCTGGGCTTCATGGAATAAGTGACGATCTCTTATTTAGTAATGTGTTCTCTGATTGCGCTCCTGATCACTTTTTGTGACAAAAGTTCTCCGCTTAAAAAATCCATATTTAAAAAGGTAAGGCATTGAGAAAGGATTATCGTCCATATTACGTTAAGCGCTTTTACAACAAGTTTCAGAAGTGGTATGCGCGATATTTTCTCGCTCCTCAATTCGATTATTTCGGCCACGGGTTGGTTTTTATGAAACCATGGCATGTGGAAATATTTGGAGGGCCGGTTTTTTTGGGAGATTGCTCAACGATTATTGCCACTCCCGATAGAAAAGTAAGGTTTACTGTCTGGCCGGTATGGAAGGGTTCGGGAAAAATTGAAATCGGCCGGTGCTGTCTGATTTGTCCGGGCACAAGAATAATGGCTGCTACCGCAGTAACTCTTGGCGACGGCTGTATGACTGCTCAAAATGTCAGCATTAGCGATTCCGATTGGCACGATTTGTACGACCGCAGTTTGCCGGTAGGCAACACGCAGGCGGTCAGGATTGGCAATAATGTATGGATTGGAGACAGCGCTATTATAGGCAAAGGAGTGACTATCGGAGATAACGCCATTATCGGCGCTGGTTCGATAGTCGTGAAAAACATTCCCGCCAACGCTATTGCCGCCGGCAATCCGGCCACGGTAATAAAATACCTTGATCCGGCTAAACCTTTAAAAACAAGAACGCAATGGTTGTCTGATCCCGCCAAATTGGCCGGAGATTTTGAAATTCTTGATCGCGAGATCATGAAAGGCAACACTCTGGTTGGTTGGTTCAGATCATTGCTTTTTCCTCGCCTAGGAGATTAAAAGTGCGTATTGCTATTATTGCTCCGCCCTATCCATTGGAGGAAATTCCTTCTCCACCGCTGGGTGTAACTTATGTCGCCGCGGCATTCGAAGCCGCTGGTTCCGAAGTAAGAATATTTGATTATATTGTTTCCAGCTACACCAAAGATAATCTAAAAAAACAATTGGAATCTTTTCAGCCTGATGTTGTCGGGGCCACTTCGGTAACGATGAATTTTTATGACGCGCAACAGATTCTTCGTGATGTTAAGAATTACAATCCGGAAATAATAACGATGATGGGCGGACCTCATGTTTCCTTTACAGCTGTAGAAACTTTGAGACGATATCCGGAAATAGATTTGATCGTTATAGGAGAGGGTGAGGATATATCGCCGAACTCACCCCGGTATTAAAGCAAAAACGCAAATGGCATGATATACGCGGAATTGCTTACCGGCATAATGGTGAAATCATCATTACAGGCAAACGAGATTTTATTGCCGATATTGATAGAATTCCCCTGCCGGCACGCCATTTATTACCCATTTCACGTTACCGGGCGTTAGGATTTCCAGTCAGTATAATTACCGGCCGGGGTTGCCCCTATTCTTGCATTTTTTGTTTAGGACGCAAGATGGTCGGTTCTAAAACTCGTAGAAGAAAATCAAGTTTGGTTTTGGACGAAATTGAAAAAATAATCAGTTATGGTTTTGAACGCATTAATATCGCCGATGACCTTTTTACATCTGATAAAGAGCGGGTCAAGGAAATATGTGCCGGAATCAAGGAGCGTTCGTTAAAATTCAAATGGAGCGCATTTGCCCGTGTGGATACCGTGAATCAAGAGATCTTTGATCAAATGGTAAAGGCAGGCTGCGACAGTGTAAGCTTCGGAGTGGAAACCGGTAATCCGGAGATGCTCAAACGAATAAAAAAAGGAATAAGACTGGAGCAAGTTTATTCGGCAGTGAAAATGTGTCAGCAGGCGGGTATGATTGCCCACGCATCCTTTATCATTGGTTTGCCTGGGGAAACAAAAGATACTTTGCAGGAAAGCGAAAAGTTCGCGAAAAGTACGAAAGCTCTTTACGGCTATCATTTTTTGGCGCCTTTCCCAGGTACAACTGTAAGAGAAAAAATTCAGGATTACGATCTGGAAATATTAACGGATAATTGGTCTCTTTACGATGCCAATGATGCTATTGTAAAAACTTCAGCATTGCTGCCGCAGGATATGCGCGACTTTGGCGCCCGTTATGATGAAGAAATGGAGACTGGTTGGCGCAAAAAGTTGCAAGGTTACCGCGAAGGCACAAATACTCCCGAGGATAATATGCATGTGAGGGTCATTGGCGTATGAATTTAACCTATCAACTTTTGAAAGGCGATTTAATCGAAAAATGCGGCTTTATTGAACCTGCTTTATTTCAAGGTTCTAAAGATAGTGCTTTCCAGGAACTTTGCCGGAGAATAATAGACTGCACAAAGGCTGATTATAAAATAGTTGATAATACTATCCGTGATTTCGCGGGACGCGGTTATCTCAGAGCGGATATTTCCGATAAAGGTTGTCTTTGGTACTGGTCCGCTTAAGTTAATTAAAATTACTTTTTGCGTATTAATATTCCCAGTGATTCGCACATGGGCATTTCCTCGTAAATTCCGGAAGCTACCGCTTTTTTATAAACAAGGTAAGGTGCCTGTCCGCCTTTTGCCGGGTCGGAAAAGATATCGTGAAATAAAAGATAGCCGCCTGTGATCAAATTTTTGCCCAAATACTATAGTCACTCAACACGAGCGTAAGCGTGACTGCCGTCAATAAAAATCAAACTCAGAGGCGTTTTCACTATGCTTCCTATTACCGCCGAACGGCCAATGACAGGAATTACTATGTCTCCAGATCAAAATCAGCAATCGTTTTGCGGAAATATCTCAATGTGTCTATTTTTCCAATTTCTTTATCCAACAATTTGGGGTAAAAAAGGCTTCGCCAGGTTGCTGTTCTTCTGAACCGCCATGATGATCAATGGAAAAAAGAACGGTGGAGTTTTCTTTACAGGCTGCGCCAAGATAAACAGGTACCATTTTACCGCAGCAGCTGCTGATTTCCAGCAAGGTGAAATTTTGCTAGTTTTAAGGCTAACTTATAAAGATAATTTGCTTCGCGCTCATCTAAAAATCCTTTTATTTTATCTATTTTTGCTTTGTTTATTTTCATTTAAAAAAACCTTGCAAAATTAATTTGCCACTTCATAAACCTCATTGTCACAAAAAGCAAGGTCTATGAAATGTCTTGCGTGCAGGTTTCCCCCACGTTTTTCATCCTTTGGGAAGATGATACTTAAAATGAAAATGGCAATTGCTTCTAAAAGTAATTGCCATTGAGAAAAACAATTTTTTAAAATCTGACTTGTAAATTAATATTTATACAACGTACTTATTATGGATACATAGTTTCTTCAAATATTTTCCATTCATTGTTTATTTTTCTCAGCTCCAATGTCTTCATGCCCATCTTTGTGCTTAGAGGAACTGTAAGATTGAGTAAACGTCACCTTAGCAGTGTTTTCATCCACGAATATCAGCAAATCATCAATGCTGATATTTATATCTTTACTGTTCTTGCGCACTTTGGTTTTATTGGCGATCCATGCATTTAAGTTCATTCCTTGTGACTTGAAATCTGATGCATAACAACTGCGGTAAGTTTCCATATCGCCTGATTTCCAGCTGGTTAACCATTTAGTTACCAAATTTCGTACATCGTCTTCGGGGGTAGAGTTTGTCTCATTCTGTTTAATATCAACTGAAGCAAGATTATCAGTGGTGGACAACCGGTGTGTCTAGTGACAACAGCTGGTGCAGGTGTCGGTTCCGCAGCCGACAACAGGTGCGGGTGCTGCAATTGCCCGTTCTTATCTGAATTTAATTTTTCTGCGAAAAGCTGTACTATTTCATTCCTGACATTCTTTGTGTCAGATGTTTTCTTTTCAGGGACATTTTTAATAAAATCTTCATAAGCTTCTTTATTTTTTTTTTTTGGCTTATAGCCGTTGTGTAATCTTTTAGGGCTTTTCCATTTTCTGACACCGTAATAGACAAGTCCTCTGTTGTAGAGGGATGTATTATTGTTAGGGCTTATTTCTAAAGCCTTATTGTAATCCGTGATAGCCAGAGGAAGGTTGCCTTGAGTTTGATAGACATTCCCACTGATTGGTATAGACTCCGGCAAAGTTAGGATTAATTTCTATGGCCTTATTTGTAATCCGCGATAGCCAGGGGAAGGTTGCCTTGAGTTTGATAGACATCTCCTCTATTGATACAAGATTCTGGGGTAAAGTTAGGATTAATTTCTAAAGCTTTGGTGTAATCTGAGATAGCTTCTTTAAAATTGCCTTGGGTTTGATAGCAGTAGGCTGCCGTATATTTAGGATTGATTTCAATAGCCTTGGTATAGTCAGAGATGGCTTGGGTAAGATTACCTTGTTTTTCATAGGATTTTTCCATGGTTATAATAGGCTTCTGTATATTTAGGCATTGATTTCAATGGCTTTGGTATAGTCAGAGATGTTTCTCAAGATTACCTTGTTTTCCATAGATTATCTCACGGTTGTAATATTCCCGAGCCGTTCCAGCAGGAATATCGGTGATTGTTTGTTGGGAAGAAGGTTGTTTGGAGTGTTAATAGTTTCTGCAAAAATTGATGCATATATAATACACACATAATATTATAAATAATAATTTTTTATTCATACATCACCCTTCATTATGTTTAATTATTTTTATAATGCTTTTCTTATTTCAAACGGGCGAAAAATAAAACAAAAATTATTACTATTGTCAAGTTAGACTTGCCATTAAAAATATGGTATTTGTACAAAGAATTTAAATTATGACATGTGCGTTTCAAATTTAAATCCAAAAATCCAATCATAATCTTTAAATGGGGGCTTTATGCACGTTTCCCCCAGGAAATATCTCCGTATGTAGATCATTCTTAATCTCTCACCAAAGAGCTCAAAAAAATAATTTTCAACTTTCATGTAAATGCTTATTATAACTATCATGATCTCTTTTCTATATATTTTCCATTCGTTGCTTATTTTTCGTAGCTCCAATTTCTTCTTACTTTTACTGTTGAGTATTGAAGAATTGTAATATTGAGTAAATACTGCCACGGTAGTATTTACTCAATATTACAATTCTTCAATACTCAACAGTAAAATAAGAAGAAATTGGAGCTACGAAAAATAAGCAACGAATGGAAAATATATCAAGAGATCATATAGCTATAATAAGCACGTTACATAAATAACTTTCTCTTTAATATTATTTTTTTGAGGGTCTGCTTTGGTGGATTAAGAATGGTCTACCGTGCGGAATATTTCCTGGAAAAGTATAACGTGCATAAAGCCCCCGTTAAAGATTATGAATTAGATTTTGGAATTAAATTTGAAACGCACATGTCATAATTAAATTCTTTGTACAAATCCGATATTTTTAATGGCAAGAACTAACTTGACAATAGTAATAATTTTTGTTTTATTTTTCGCCCGTTTGAAATAAGAAAAGCATTATAAAAATAATTAAACTTAATGAAGGGTGATGTATGAATAAAAAATTATTATTTATAATCTTATCTCTAATGTTTTTATTGTCTGCTCCATCAATTTTTGCAGAAACTATTAACACTTCCAAACAACCTTCTTCCCAACAAACAATCACCGATATTCCTGCTGGAACGGCTAAGAATATTACAACCGTGGGAACATCTATGGAAAACAAGGTAATCTTACCCAAGCCATCTCTGACTATACCAAAGCCATTGAAATCAATCCTAAATATACAGAAGCCTATTATAACCGTGGAAACACCTATGAAAAACAAGGTAATCTTACCCAAGCCATCTCTGACTATACCAAGGCTATTGAAATCAATCCTAAATATACGGCAGCCTACTGCAACCGCGGGAATGCCTATCAAACCCAAGGCAACCTTAAAGAAGCTATCTCAGATTACACCAAAGCTTTAGAAATTAATCCTAACTTTACCGGAGTCTATATCAATCGAGGGGATGTCTATCAAACTCAAGGCAACCTTCCCCTGGCTATCGCGGATTACAATAAGGCCATAGAAATTAATCCTAACTTTGCCGGAGTCTATACCAATCGTGGGAATGTCTATCAAACTCAAGGCAACCTTCCTCTGGCTATCGCGGATTACAATAAGGCTTTAGAAATAAGCCCTAACGATAGTACATCCCTCTACAACAGAGGACTTGCTTATTACGGTGCAGAACAATATGGAAAAGCCCTGCCAGATTACACAACGGCTATAAGCCAGAATCCCAATAAAGAAGCTTATGAAGATTTTATTAAAAATGTCCCTGAAAAGAAAACATCTGACACAAAGAATGTCAGGAATGAAATAGTACAGCTTTTCGCAGAAAAATTAAATTCAGATAAGAAAACGGCAATTGCAGCACCCGCACCTGTTGTCGCTGCGGAACCGACACCTGCACCAGCTGTTGTCACTGACGCACCAGTTGTCACCACTGATAATCTTGCTTCAGTTGATATTAAACAAAATGAGACAAAATCTATTCCCGAAGAAGCTGTCCGAAATTTGGTAACTAAATGGTTAACCAGTTGGAAATCAGGCGATATGAAAACTTACCGCAGTTGTTATACGTCAGATTTCCAGTCAAAAGGAATAAACTTAAATGCCTGGATCTCCTATAAAAATAATGTGCGCCAGAGAAGTAAAAATATAAATATCAACATTGATGATTTGCAAATATCAGTGGATGAAAATAGCGCCATAGCAGTATTTACTCAATCTTACAGTTCTTCGATATTAAAAGATAAAGGCAAGAAAACATTGGAGCTGAAAAAAATAAACGACGAGTGGAAAATATATAGTGAAGTTATGTAGCAATCATAAGCACGTTGCATAATTGTTAATTTACAAGTCAGATTTTAAAAAATTGTTTTTCTCAATGGCAATTACTTTTAGAAGCAATTGCCATTTTCATTTAAGTATCATCTTCCCAAAGGATGAAAAACATCCAGGCAAACCTCCGCGCAATTTCATAGACCTTGCTTTTTGTGACAATGAGGTTTATGAAGTGGCAAATTAATTTTGCAAGGTTTTTTTAAATGAAAATAAACAAAGCAAAAATAGATAAAATAAAAGGATTTTTAGATGAGCGCGAAGCAAATTATCTTTATAAGTTAGCCTTAAAAGCTGGCAAAAATGGCCCTTGTCTGGAAATCGGCAGCTACTGCGGTAAATCATCTGTTTATCTTGGCGCAGCCTGTAAAGAAAACTCCACCGTTCTTTTTTCCATTGATCATCATGGCGGTTCAGAAGAACAGCAACCTGGCGAAGCCTATTTTGACCCCGAATTGTTGGATAAAGAAATTGGAAAAATAGACACATTGAGATATTTCCGCAAAACGATTGCTGATTTTGATCTGGAAGACATAGTAATTCCTGTCATTGGCCGTTCGGCAGTAATAGGAAGCATATGGAAAACGCCTCTGAGTTTGATTTTTATTGACGGCAGTCACGCTTACGACTCAGTGTTGAGTGACTATAGTATTTGGGCGAAAAATTTGATCACAGGCGGCTATCTTTTATTTCACGATATCTTTTCCGACCCGGCAAAAGGCGGACAGGCACCTTACCTTGTTTATAAAAAAGCGGTAGCTTCCGGAATTTACGAGGAAATGCCCATGTGCGAATCACTGGGAATATTAATACGCAAAAAGTAATTTTAATTAACTTAAGCGGACCAGTACCAAAGACAACCTTTATCGGAAATATCCGCTCTGAGATAACCGCGTCCCGCGAAATCACGGATAGTATTATCAACTATTTTATAATCAGCCTTTGTGCAGTCTATTATTCTCCGGCAAAGTTCCTGGAAAGCACTATCTTTAGAACCTTGAAATAAAGCAGGTTCAATAAAGCCGCATTTTTCGATTAAATCGCCTTTCAAAAGTTGATAGGTTAAATTCATACGCCAATGACCCTCCACATGCATATTATCCTCGGGAGTATTTGTGCCTTCGCGGTAACCTTGCAACTTTTTGCGCCAACCAGTCTCCATTTCTTCATCATAACGGGCGCCAAAGTCGCGCATATCCTGCGGCAGCAATGCTGAAGTTTTTACAATAGCATCATTGGCATCGTAAAGAGACCAATTATCCGTTAATATTTCCAGATCGTAATCCTGAATTTTTTCTCTTACAGTTGTACCTGGGAAAGGCGCCAAAAAATGATAGCCGTAAAGAGCTTTCGTACTTTTCGCGAACTTTTCGCTTTCCTGCAAAGTATCTTTTGTTTCCCCAGGCAAACCAATGATAAAGGATGCGTGGGCAATCATACCCGCCTGCTGACACATTTTCACTGCCGAATAAACTTGCTCCAGTCTTATTCCTTTTTTTATTCGTTTGAGCATCTCCGGATTACCGGTTTCCACTCCGAAGCTTACACTGTCGCAGCCTGCCTTTACCATTTGATCAAAGATCTCTTGATTCACGGTATCCACACGGGCAAATGCGCTCCATTTGAATTTTAACGAACGCTCCTTGATTCCGGCACATATTTCCTTGACCCGCTCTTTATCAGATGTAAAAAGGTCATCGGCGATATTAATGCGTTCAAAACCATAACTGATTATTTTTTCAATTTCGTCCAAAACCAAACTTGATTTTCTTCTACGAATTTTAGAACCGACCATCTTGCGTCCTAAACAAAAAATGCAAGAATAGGGGCAACCCCGGCCGGCAATGATAATGACTGGAAATCCTAACGCCCGGTAACGTGAAATGGGTAATAAATGGCGTGCCGGCAGGGGAATTCTATCAATATCGGCAATAAAATCTCGTTTGCCTGTAATGGCGACATTCACCATTATGCCGGTAAGCAATTCCGCGTATATCATGCCATTTGCGTTTTTGCTTTAATACCGGGGTGAGTTCGGCGATAGTATCCTCACCCTCTCCTATAACGATCAAATCTATTTCCGGATATCGTCTCAAAGTTTCTACAGCTGTAAAGGAAACATGAGGTCCGCCCATCATCGTTATTATTTCCGGATTGTAATTCTTAACATCACGAAGAATCTGTTGCGCGTCATAAAAATTCATCGTTACCGAAGTGGCCCCGACAACATCAGGCTGAAAAGATTCCAATTGTTTTTTTAGATTATCTTTGGTGTAGCTGGAAACAATATAATCAAATATTCTTACTTCGGAACCAGCGGCTTCGAATGCCGCGGCGACATAAGTTACACCCAGCGGTGGAGAAGGAATTTCCTCCAATGGATAGGGCGGAGCAATAATAGCAATACGCACTTTTAATCTCCTAGGCGAGGAAAAAGCAATGATCTGAACCAACCAACCAGAGTGTTGCCTTTCATGATCTCGCGATCAAGAATTTCAAAATCTCCGGCCAATTTGGCGGGATCAGACAACCATTGCGTTCTTGTTTTTAAAGGTTTAGCCGGATCAAGGTATTTTATTACCGTGGCCGGATTGCCGGCGGCAATAGCGTTGGCGGGAATGTTTTTCACGACTATCGAACCAGCGCCGATAATGGCGTTATCTCCGATAGTCACTCCTTTGCCTATAATAGCGCTGTCTCCAATCCATACATTATTGCCAATCCTGACCGCCTGCGTGTTGCCTACCGGCAAACTGCGGTCGTACAAATCGTGCCAATCGGAATCGCTAATGCTGACATTTTGAGCAGTCATACAGCCGTCGCCAAGAGTTACTGCGGTAGCAGCCATTATTCTTGTGCCCGGACAAATCAGACAGCACCGGCCGATTTCAATTTTTCCCGAACCCTTCCATACCGGCCAGACAGTAAACCTTACTTTTCTATCGGGAGTGGCAATAATCGTTGAGCAATCTCCCAAAAAAACCGGCCCTCCAAATATTTCCACATGCCATGGTTTCATAAAAACCAACCCGTGGCCGAAATAATCGAATTGAGGAGCGAGAAAATATCGCGCATACCACTTCTGAAACTTGTTGTAAAAGCGCTTAACGTAATATGGACGATAATCCTTTCTCAATGCCTTACCTTTTTAAATATGGATTTTTTAAGCGGAGAACTTTTGTCACAAAAAGTGATCAGGAGCGCAATCAGAGAACACATTACTAAATAAGAGATCGTCACTTATTCCATGAAGCCCAGAATTTATGATTAAAAAGTTTTCCCGCCGGAGTTATATCATTCAAAGCGTCCCAGGCAGGCATAGCCGCCGCCGCTGTCCAGCCAGTTTTTTCTTCCGGCCAGATAACTCCATCCGGAAATGTTACCCCCATCGAAAAAGACCCGTCGGAAAATCTTTTATCATTTAACCAACTGAATATCGTTTTAGCCCTGGGAATTATCTTCAATTGCCGTCAGAGTTAAAATAAACTCCGCCGTTTCCGCCATTGTTACCCAGGGCCTATCACTAACACAGCGCACTCCCCATTCAGGAACTACAAATTTCTCCCACAAATGAGTTATCCGTCTTTTTAGCTTCTTCACCAGTTATGGCGCCGCATAAAACCGGATAATACCAATCCATCGAATATCTTGATTTGATCATGTTAAACAGATCAGGTCTGTCTTTTATCGCCAGTCCAAGCTTATCCATTGCCTTCCGCCAGCGCCAGGCGTTTCTTGCCCAAAATATCCGCGATAGCTAAAGCGCATTTAATACTCATATAGATAGAACTGGAACCTGTAAGCAGGGCCATCTTATCAATCGCGCCATTTTTATTCCTTGCCCAGTAAATCTCACCATCTGGAGCCTGCAAATTAATCGCGTACTGAATGCCCTGCGAAACCGTATCCCACATCTTTTTTAAAAATTGTATATCACGGGTAATAAGATAATGCTGGAAAGCGCCCACGGCGACATAGGAAGAGAAATTCGATTCTTTTATAGAATTAATAATCTTCCCGTCAAGAGTTTCCGACCACCAACTGCCATCAGGAAGTTGAGCATTGGGAAGCCACTCGTAAGCACGTCTCGATTCTGCGTAAAAACCGCCTACACTCAATCCCATAGCGCATTCAACATGATCCCAGGGATCGGTCTTCCCTCCCGCCGACCATGGAATTTCACCATTTTCTTTTTGAAACAGAAGCAATGAACGCGGCAATCTTTTCCACTGAAATCGGAGTTACTTCTTCACTGAAGGAAAGTTTTAGTTCCATTAAAATTATCCTTTTTTAGATAATAGACGATACTTTTGCCCATGATGGGATTTAAAAACTCTTCCAGCATCCGCACTAAACGCGGTTTTTTCATGATATCCCATTCTAGAAATTTCCTGTAATATTTAACCAGCGGGTGTTCCTCATTTTTCAGGCCAACCAGACACTTCAGCCACCAATAAGGCGAATGAAGGGCGTGTTTGTAATTAATCTTCCAGCACTTAAATCCCTGCTTCATTAACATTTGCTGGAGATTTTTCTTTTGTAAATGCGTAAATGACCACCTTCTTCATTATAATAATCTCGTGAAATAAACCAGCAAATTCTCTCTGTAAAATAACGCGGCACGCTGACTACAAGGGTGCCTCGCGGTTTCGATTTCCGGACCAGTTCCCTCATGGCTGCTTCATGCTTAGGAATAATGTTCCAAAACTTCCGAACAAATTATGCAATCAAACGAAGTGTCAGCAAACGGCATCCTGTTGATATCGGCAATGGAAACCAGATAATCTTTCGACAACGCGTCGGGCATTGTCTCCATAGATTTAGACGTTTCACGCAACGACCAGGCGTTTTTATCTATACCGAAAATTTTTAGTTCCGGTATCCTTGCCAGATGAC
>CAVQCU010000218.1:0-14536 GCA_963710995.1 uncultured delta proteobacterium | reverse complement strand
AACCAGTAGAAGGCACAACACTACGTATTGCTTATGTAAACTTGACCTTCCTGAAAAATTGTATCACATATTAATTTAGAGTTCAGCCATTTTTTGATTCTTTCCGATTGAAAGGTTGAATATTCATCAAGAGTTACTTTTTGAGGATTACAGCTTACTATAAGGAAGATAGTAGCGGACATGGTATTTTCGATCTGTTAAAGTTGAATAGCCAAAACAACGAAAGGAGAAAGGAGAAAAGACCATGTCCAAGAATGATTATAACAAGCAGGCGTTACGTCGTCAAAGGATTAAGCAAACAACTTTCATCGTTGGGGTTGACATCGGCAATGCTTTCAATGCGTTGGGATTTATGGACAAGGAAGGCAACGTTTTAGGAAGCTGTACGAAGCTCTATAACAGTCGCGAAGGATTTGAGCAGTTTGTAGATATGATTGAAGGGCTAAAAGCGAAGCATCATTTGAGGGATGTTCTCATCGGGATGGAACCAACGGGACATTACATGGAACTAAATTAAATACAATCTTTTCTTTAGTCATAGTTTATATCCTTATCTTAAAGGTCATTAGATTTATTTATAGTTATGAGGTCTTATTTTAGAAGGCATTGTGGCAGCAATAAGCATAAATGTTTGATTGATTGTATTAGTGTATGCTTTCAAATATAGTTTGCCATAATATATTATTATGCAAGACTACATTTCACGTGCAATCTCATAGGCATCCCAAATAGCGTACATGATATTGTTAACATTTCTAGAATCGCCAACATTGTAAACAGGTACTTTAAGAGCAGTTTTTACATAACTGTAAAGACTATCATCAGATATATAGCCTACTGCAATGATAACTGTATCCGCTGCTAACGTAATTTCACCATTGGGTGTTGTAATAACAACATCCTTTTTAGTTACTGCTGTAACTTTGCTACTTTTGAAAATCTTGACTTTATGGAAGGCGAGCTCGTCTTTTAACATATCGTAGTTCATAAAAGGCATTGCATGCGGCCCACCACAAATATCATTGAGCATTTCTACTATGGTGACCTCACTACCTTTCTGGGCCAACCAAAGTCCCGTTTCACAACCGACAAGTCCGCCACCAATAATAACAACTTTTTGACCCACTTTCTTTTTGCCGACTAAAGCATCGCTTGCAGTAATGACTTCTTTGTCTTTCCCAAAATCTTTAACGATTGGTTTAGAACCGGTAGCAATCACAACGATATCCGCTTTCTTCTTTTCTATCTCTGCCTTGTTCATTGCAGTATTCAATTTTACTGTAACACCTAAGAGTTTCAATTGCCGTTCATACCATACTAAGAGTTTACGGTCGTTTATCTTAAACGGTGGAACACCACCTGGAATTAGGTGTCCTCCCAGCTTATCGGATTTTTCGTATAGAGTGACTTTATAACCTCGTTCCGCCGCTACACGTGCTACTTCCATCCCTGCGAGTCCGCCTCCGACAACGAGCACTTTTTTCTTTTCGATACATGGCTCCAAACCGTAAATCTTCTCACGTCCGCATGCAGGATTAACGGCACAGCTTACAGGACCTTCTCCGATGCGTCCCATGCAGCCTTGGTGACAGGAAAGGCAGGGACGGACCTCATCCACGCGCCCTTCTCTTATTTTCTCAGGGTAATATGGATCGCTCAAAAGCGGACGCCCATAACTTACAATATCACAGGAATCGCCGATAGCAGCGCTTGCCATGTCCGGGTCATCCATTCTGCCGGCCAATATGATCGGCACGTTTACATGTTTTTTCAATACTCGGCCAAATTCGCGGTACATGCCGCCTTCCCCAAAATACATCGGTGGATGATTCCAATACCAGGAATCATATGTCCCCGCATCCACATTCAAGGCATCGTATCCGGCGGCAACCAGTATCTTTGCGGCCTCTATTCCCTCCTCTATATCCTTTCCGAGCTCTTTAAAAGTCTCGCCTGGCAAAGCTCCCTGCCGCAAACCCTTTATAAAGCTCTTCAAACTATAGCGAAGGGATACAGGAAAATCAGTGCCACAGATACCTTTAATTGCTTTTACGATTTCCGTGGAAATACGCAGGCGGTTTTCCAGGCTACCGCCAAATTCATCAGTCCTTTTATTATAGAATGCAATCGCAAACTGATCTAAAAGGTAACCTTCATGAACGGCATGAATCTCTACTCCGTCAAAACCAGCTTTTTTTGCAATGGCTGCGGACATGGCAAATTTTTTGATCACGTTCTGGATCTCTTCTATTGTCATCGCCCTATGCTTGACGGAAGGATACCATCTGTTTTCTTGTTCCGACGGCGCAATATATTTGCTGGTAAAGCCTATTATGGCGCTTCTACCCAAGCCAGCCGTCAATTGCAGGATGATCTTCGCTCCATAAGCGTGTATGCGTTCATTCATTTGAGTACCAGCATGGACAAATGCGAAAGGGTTTGTAGTGGGACAAGGAATCACCGGCTTGGTGAAACCCTCTATTTCTGTATCAATACTGCAAATTCCTGTGATTATAAGGCCAGTTCCTCCTTTCGCCCTTTCTACATAATAATCCTGGCCTCTCTGGTTAAAAGCTCCCTCTGAATCCGCATATCCTATCGGGCCCATTGGCGCCATGGAGATCTTGTTCTTTAACTGTAGTTTTCCTATATTTGTGGCTTCAAATAATTTTGCATACTTTCCTGTCATAGTCATTCTCCTTTCATATCTTAATGGGATAACAACTTTTTTCTAATAACTTCTTTAACGGCATCATGGAAATATAAAAAATCTTAGGATACTAATCTCAATTCATAAGCTATACATAATCATCATAACTTACCAGAATTGAAAATGTTCCCAATCTTATGTTGAATATTCCCCGAAATCTGTTTTATTTCTATTCCTTCAATCCTGCTTGACTTAATAAAACTAGAAAAAAACTCCCCAAATAGTTAAACAACCATTCAGAAGCTAATAATTGGCAATTTTTGATAAATCCTTATCACGGTGGACTCCAGAAAGTTGAGGGTTAGGTTGATATGTTTACTAAGATAATACGAAAATTTACTGTCAAAGAATGCTATTATAAAAATGGAAAGTCAAGTGGAAATTTCCTCTCTGGAAATATCCTCAGTTATCAAGCATAATTAAAAATTTACGTTTGAAATGTTGTATACTTGGGAAATATACTAAAAACAACCTTAAGGAAGAAAGAAATAAAATTTCGATTTCCGAACTGTAAGAATTATTGCTTTTACCTATAAAGTTTCGGTGTGGGCAGTTGTTAGAATTAAGAATTACGGATTGAAAGAGAGTAACGATCCGCTCAATCATACCACACAGTTCCTTGAATTACCGTCCTCCAGCACCAGAGGTGTCCCTGAATTGAGAAATAAAAAGGGGTACTCCCTTTCTTGTTTTAGTTTTCGAATCCAAAAAATATTACCTAAATCCCGTATTCGGCCCGTTCGATCAATTCCAGCTGCATATTTCTGTTAAGTGTAACAAAATAGGCATTGTAGCCGGAGATCCGCACCAGCAGGTTTTTATAGTTCTCAGGGTTAGCCATGGCGTCCTTAAGGGTTTCCGAGGTGACCACATTGAACTGCATCTGCATGCCGCCCTGGCTGAAGAATGATTTTACATAGGCATGCATAGTTTCCACCAGCTGTTCGCGAGTATCTTTTGCACCTGGAATGATCTTTACATTGAAGGCAATGTTGTTATCCATGTTCACAGGATCAAGCCCTGCCACATCACGGATATTGTCGAGAAAACTCTTTGATGCAGATGGATGCGGGGTTAATCCTGGGGTAAAGGCCTTGCCGGCAAGCCTTCCCGAGGGCAGTGCTCCGGAAAGGTTCCCATAAGCCACATGCTGGGACATGGACCAGAAACCTGATGTATACCTGCCGCCGCGGTAGTTTGTATTTCCGGCATAACACTCGTGTACAAGATGCGCCACTCTGTTTGCCATGGACAGGGCTTCGGGATTTCCGGAACCGAAATGGGGAACTTTGTTCTGCACGAGGGCATGGATAGCGGGGTCGTGTGCAAAATTGCTGTCAATAGCATGTTTCAGGTCGGCAAAGCTTACCTTCTTCTCATCAAAGACAAGCTTCTTGATGGCCATCAGCGAATCTGTAACATCGGCCAGACCGATATTCGAACTGCCCGAGGTGTTATATAGCGTGCCTCCTTTGGTGACATCGAGGCGCTTTTCTATGGCGCCTTTCATGAGGGCGCTCAGAAGTGGGGTCGGGCGGTAGCGGGCATGTATATCGGCAAGCATATTGTTCAACTCGCAGGCCTTATTTATGAGAAATGTCTGCTGACGGGAATAGGCTTCGAAGAACTCGTCGAAACTGCTGAAGCACCCGATTTCGCCTGTCCCGGGTCCCAAGTCCCAGTCCATCCCAGGATGACGACCGTTATTAAGAGCCATTTCCAATGCCGCAACCATATTCATGAGGATGGATCCCGTATGAGCCATGTGTTTGCCGGAAAGTGTAGGCTCCACACAGCCTGTCGATGACCAGTCACGAATATCCTCGACAGGATAGCCATGTTGCGCAAGAGATGCAAATACTCCCATATCGCCATGCATAGAAGGAGTCGCCGCGGTGATGACATTGACTTCACACAGCCGTTTCAGGTAAGTATCGCTGTTCACCTGCGCGTGGAAGCGTGCATTCACATTGGGGTCACGGATGGAGAGCATTTCAGTCACTTTGAGAAAGATATACGTCATGTCGTTCACGCCGTCTTCACCTGCAGGTGTTACGCCGCCCAGGGTAATGGCCTGGTCGGAAGAGCTGCCCCCGAAGAGATAGTTGCCAATGTCAGGTACGAGCGGCAGGTGATCGGTGCCACGCATGTAGAAACAGCCAATAAGCTCTATTGCATGTTTGATGTAGGCCTCTCGTCCGGCCTTGGTTTCCAGTTTTTCCATGTCACGTTCGAAGAAGGGCTGGAGCCATTGATCGAGTCTTCCGAGAGATAGACCGGTATTCGTATTTTCCATATGCAGGGCCACCCACATGATCCAAAGGGCGTTTACCGCTTCATCCAGAGTTTCAGGTGCATGTGAAGGGACGCGTGCACAGATATGTGCAATCTTTTCCAATTCATCCCTGCGCTGAGGATCGGGTGCGGATACCGCCTGTCGGGCAGCCTCTTCGAACAAGTGCAGTGCATAGGTGTTCACCCCTTCCAGGCAGATACGCATGGAGGCAAGGACATTACAATTTTCTTTATTTTCCTCTTTATTGAGCAATTCATCGATATTCGCCATGATGCCCGATGTACCCTTGGCAAGCAGGCGCGGGAAATCGGGTATGGTGTGGGATATCCCGACTGACTTCCAGACGAAGTAGAATACCCAACGCTGGTTTATCTGCAGGCATAGGGGATTGTCGTGTTCACTGCGTACCCATTCGCTGAAGTTTCGCCTGGCCCAGAACGGGAAGATATCATGCAGGATTTCCGCGTCTTCGTGAGAGACACGATACGGGTTCAGAATACGCTTGTCTACGGAAGACAATTCGCCCCAGATCATGGTGCCCTGGGAATCCGGATAGATGACCACACCCGTAGGTTCTTTTGCTGTGGTAGTGCCGGCGATGATATCGCCATTCGCTATGATGGGCCTCTTTTTCTCCATGAGATATTTGAACGCATATGCCTGTCTCAGCTCCGGTACCCAGGGCCGGCCCTGATTGTCGCATTCGAAACCATTATGCCGGTGCCAATCTGTAAGGAGTTTAGGGCGCTCGGCACAGATCTCGGGTATGATGGTGAAGTGACGGCCAAGGAAGGTTTTCAGCCGGGGAAAATCATCCAGGCTGTATTCACTCAAGTAGGGATCGACAAGATATTTCACACCGGGATCTGTCATATCAGCCTTCATGCGGTAACGGCTTCGGTCTCTCAACTCCTGTGCCAGACCGTGGTTTTTGACGACATACTGCTTTTTTCGGGCCTTTACATCTGACGCATGCCTCCTGTCCAGCATGCGCTGGTGCTTCTTTCCCAAGAGTAGAGAGATGTAAAAATTGAAGAGCTGCAGGTATGCCAGATTACCGTCTAAAATCATCTCGTTGTTCAAAATGAGGGTGAGAACCTCATTCGGGGTGATGCCGAGCATATGAATGAGCGTCTGATCGGAGACAAACCGGAGGGTTACATCCGCGTCTTGAGGTATTGAAGAAGAGACTAGCGCATGGCCGTCTTTGAAAGTGATGGACTGCTCCACCGTGTTGACCGCGGTTGAGAATCCTACAGTGAAGTTGATCCACCCTTCGGAGTTACGCAGGTAACGTCTGAGAGAAGGTCGTGTATTGAACATGAACGCCATCACACGCAGAAGAGATCCCGTAACGAGATTCATTGTCGTAATCTTCATCGTTTCCTCCCCATTGAAATCTTACTTTTCATCTTGTTTGTAATGTTCACTATTCATGGTGTCTTTAGCAGACCCACTATATATTTACCGCCTGAGCAGACCTAACTTTATTTTTATGCTTACTTGATATCATTTTTTATTTACCATCCACCATCTCTTTCAATTCCCTTCCCACCTTGAAAAACGGTGACTTCTTTGGTTTCACCTCTACATGCTCCCCATTTCTAGGATTCCTTCCTTTATAAGCTTTATATTTACGAACAGTAAAGCTCCCAAATCCTCTGATCTCAATCCTGCCGCCATTTTTGAGTGTATCCGTAAAACCATCAAAGACAAGATCAATTATTTGTGTCGCGTTCTTATCCGTAAGATTGTGTTTTTCTGCTAATTTTAAAATCAAATCAGATTTATTAATGACAAACTCCTTATATAAAATGATTTACAATGTCTGTTTTCCCAACTGATCACACCGTTCCCTTATGCATACCACCAGCGTTTCCAGATCACTTTCCGGCAAATTCAACAAAAAGTCCAGATCAACATCTGTCTTCAGTAATTTTTTGATGATTTCCAGTAACTCCGTTTTTCCCATCGTAGTATTTCTGTGTTTAGTCCCTTCATTTTTCATTATAGATCGCCACAACATATAAATTTATGTTATTACAAATTGACCTACTTTAAATATTTGTACCACAAGTTAAGTTAGAGTTCAGCCATTTTTTAATTATTTCGGATTGAAATGTTGCATGAATTGGGAAAATAAGAAAACAACATTCACAGTACGAATCTTCCACGCATGTCTTTATCCTCAAATTTTAGCTGAGCTTATAAGCGGCTACAAATATAATTCTCACATCATTTCTTGCAATTTCACAAAATGATTAGCCCTCATTCTTTTAATTCATTGATTCAGACGATTTTTGCTTTCCTAATATATGCTTTCTCTTCCACCAACCTCCCTTGTAGTACAGCCAGTTCAATCCGACGGCCAGTGCACTGCTGAAAAGCATTGCCATCCAGATACCGTCCTGTTTAAAACCGAAGGGACCGGCCAACAGGTAGGCAAGAGGAATACGAATGACGATCAGAGCAATGAACGAAAGAACCAGCAAGGCCATTGTGTCACCTGCGCTGCGGAGGACGCCCTGTATGACAAAAGTGACGGCAAAACAGGGAAAGATAAATGCCATCCAATGATAATATCTGCTGACAAGATTCAGCACATTTGCATGTTCGGCCGATTCCTTGAGGAAAATAGAACCAATGTGATCAGGGAAAATCGCCAGTACAGCGGTACAAGTAAGGGCAATAGCCAACCCGAAATACACCGATATACGCAGGGTCTGGAAAACGCGGTCTATTTTCTGCGCCCCCAGATTCTGACCGGCAATAGAGGTCGCTGCCATCCCGATGGATATGAGAGGAATAGCTGCCAGCATGTCGATCTGCATGCCGATGCCGAAGGCTGCGGTAACATCCGTGCCGAAACTGTTGACCAGGGATAAGATGAATACCCCGGCCAGTGAGATCACTATCATCTGTAGCGATGCGGGCACGCCGATAACAAAAACCTCCCAGATGATGTGCCAATCCAGGCTGTAGTCCCAGCTATGCATATTAATATAAGGATTATGCCGCAGAAGGTAAATATAGCCGATGATACAGGTCATCACGGACGCCAGCGCTGTTCCCCATGCCGCGCCAGCCACGCCGAGAGGCGGCAGAGGACCGATACCACGAATGAACAACGGGACGAAAACAATATTAAACACCGTAAGCAGGATGAGGATTTTCACCACTGTTATGGCGTCACCCAAGCCACGCAGCATACCGGTCATCCAGTTAATGAAGAACTGAAATACCAGCGTGGCCATAATGATAGTCAGATAAGACAGCGCCATATCCCTAATTTCCTGCGGTGCATGTACCCATTCGAGCAAATGGCGACGTAGTAGAAGGGCAATGATGGAGATAAGCAGGCAGAACAGCATAGAGGTGAAAAAGGAATTGGCCAGGATCTTTCGTAGCAGAGCAGTATCCTTGCGGCCGAAAGCCTGTGCAATAAGGACATTCGTGGCCATACCTAGGCCTATAAGAAATGAGGGCATTAACATTATAATCGGCAGAGAGGCGGATATAGCGGCCACGGCTGTGTGGCCTAGGAGCCGGCCGACCCAGATCATGTTGATGATACCGTAAACAGACAGTAGTACGTTGCCGAACATTAGCGGAGTGCTGAAATTAATAACCTGTTTGCCAATATTGCCTTCAGTGAAATCTTGCATGGGGTTTTTTACTTCTCAACGGACACACATTCTTTTAATAGACCTTCTTGTTTATAGCGTTGGTCAATGAAATCGTTTTGGGCCATCGTCGTAATGATGCTCCTTGGTTGTTCTTTACGTAATCTTACCGGTCTTAATGTGAATTTTTATTTGCATTGATTATTAATGTTTTTTCCCGGCAGAGGCAAGATAAATCGTGAATTCCTCCGGCAGACTGAATATCCCGTTTGATGTTCAAATTTGACAATAGTCAATTTATTGTGACATAAAAGAAGCATGAACCAACAACTCGAACAACTCTCAGGCCAGATTGAACGGATTACCTTTACTAGTGAAGAAACAGGTTATACTGTCGCCAAGATAAAAGTCTACGGCCGTAAGGATCTGGTGACAATCATTGGGAACATGGTCAATCCCACACCCGGCGAGATCGTCAAGATGAAAGGGGAGTGGACAAACAATCCCAAATACGGTGAGCAGTTCAAGATAGTCTTCTGTGAAACAACCACTCCCGCCACCGTTCATGGAATAGAAAAATATCTAGGCTCAGGACTGATTAAGGGTATTGGTCCTGTCATGGCCAAACGCATTGTCAAAATGTTCAAGGAAAAAACTCTTGATGTTATCGAAAAAGAGATTGACAAACTTGTAGATATTGAAGGTATCGGTCAAAAGCGCATTGGCATGATCAGGAAAGCGTGGGAAGAACAGAAGGAAATCAGAACTGTCATGATATTTCTTCAAGACCATAGTGTCAGTTCCGGTTATGCGGCAAAGATCTACAAACAGTATGGCAATGGATCAATCAAGGTCGTTCAGGATAATCCATATCGGTTAGCGACAGATATATTCGGTATCGGTTTCATCACTGCTGACAAGATTGCTGAAAAACTTGGCTTTGCCAAAGACTCAGAACTTAGAGCAGCAGCGGGTATTCTTTATGTCCTACATGAACTGACTGATGAAGGTCACGTTTATTATCCCTATGAACCACTGATTGAAAAATGCAAGGAGATGCTGGACATTGACAGGGAAATCATTGTAAAAGCAATGGGAATAGTTTCTGTGGATAAACAGATCGTCATTGAGGATATCAACCAGGATATTGCCGAATTTAAAGAGAACAATAAAGCTGTTTACCTCTCCGGTTATCATATCGCGGAAAAGAACCTTGCCGCCCGTCTTAAAACCCTTATAAATGCTCCGCAGTCAATCAAAAAGATAGATTCAGCAAAAGCAATTGAATGGGTACAGGAAAAATTGTCAATAACTCTTGCCGAGAAACAAATTGATGCTGTCCAACGATCAGCAGAAAATAAGGTCATGGTGATTACCGGAGGGCCAGGAACAGGAAAAACGACCATTATTAATGCCATTATCAAAATCTTTGCCGCTAAACAAACGAAGATCATGCTTGCTGCTCCCACCGGGCGCGCCGCTAAAAGGATGTCAGAAACCACCGGACATGAAGCTAAAACTATCCATAGAATGCTGGAATTCAATATGAGGAAAGGTGGATTTAAAAAAAATGAAGAATCACCCCTCGATTGTCAGCTATTAATTGTTGATGAAGCGTCAATGATAGATACGCTTTTAATGCATCATCTGCTGAAAGCGATTCCTCCTACCTCAACATTTATTATGGTTGGAGACGTAAACCAGCTTCCATCAGTCGGCGCTGGTAATGTGCTCAAAGACATCATTGATGCCGGTATCGCTCCTATTGTCCAATTGAATGAAATATTTCGCCAGGCAAAGGAGAGTTCTATTATCGTCAATGCCCATAAAATCAACGAAGGTATTATTCCGAACCTGAAATCAAATCAGGAAAAGATTGATGACTTCTATTTTATTGAACAGGAAGAGCCAGAAAAAGTATTGGAAATGATCATAGACCTTGTCAATAAAAGGATTCCAAAACGATTCGGTTTTGATTCCGTCAATGAGATCCAGGTACTCACTCCCATGCACAGAGGAATAGCTGGTGCTGGCAATCTCAACACAGAGCTTCAGAAAGCACTTAATCCAGGAGATAAGGGGGTACTGCGTGGTGGACGACTTTTCAAAGTCAAGGACAAGGTTATGCAGATTGTGAACAACTATGACAAAGAGGTCTATAATGGTGATATCGGACGTATCTCTTCTATTGATGAAGAAGCAAAGGAAGTGACAGTGATCATTGACGACCGGGAGATCGTATACGACTATTCAGATCTTGATGAAATTGTTCATGCCTATGCGGTTTCGATCCATAAATCACAGGGATCAGAATATCCGGCAGTGATTATTCCTATCCTGACACAGCATTATGTATTACTTCAACGGAACTTACTTTATACCGGAGTGACCAGAGGAAAAAAACTTGTTGTGATAGTGGGAACAAAGAAAGCGATGGCGATTGCTGTAAAGAATAACAAGACTGAGAAGAGATATACTCTGCTGAAACTGAGGTTAATTGGGAATTGATGCAATGACATACCACTAAAAGTTTATGATGTAGAAAATTTCTGGAAATAGGATTAATATTATTTTTATGGACGATAACATTACACTAACCCAACTTGAAGAATTGGTGGAAAGACTCGGGATGAAGATCCGGTATGAACCCGTTTATGTTAGTGGTAGTGGATATTGCCGGATAAAAGAACAAGAATTTGTGATTATCAATAACAAGGCAACACCCAGAGAAAAGATTCATATTCTGATTGATGCAGTTAAACGGCGTGATCTGACGGATGTAGATATATTGCCGTCAATTAGGGAACTTTTGAATAAGTAAGATGAAAAATAATAATGTAGACAAAAATGTGGATTACAAACCAGTCCAGGTTGAATGCTATAGCGGCTACAAGTCCAATGAGCGGCCAATAGCTTTTACATCCCAAGGATGCCGTCAAGAAGTGTCAGAAATATTAGATCGCTGGTATGAAGGCGGCATCAAACCAGATGATCCCGTGATTAATTATTTTAAGATTAAGACGAATGATGGCAGCATTTTCCTTTTACGATATGTTGCCAGTTCAGATTGTTGGTCGGGCAGAGTTATAAAAAACGATTTTAATTTAACGGGAAATGAAATACAATTTGGGCAATATTGAATTTATACTATATCGCAAAATTAATTTTTACAGGATTAAGATATGTCATTTGTTAGACCGGAAATACTAAGACCACCAAGTGAACATGCCAGTTATTATCTTCCTCTGACATCGGGATGCTCAAACAATAGCTGTTCTTTTTGCGCTTACTCTTTTACAAATCTCGGTATTCGCGAACTTGATGAAGTCAAACAGGAAATTGACGCAATGTCCCTATATATGAATCAACATATTTTGGTAGAGGGCATGCCAGATATAATATATGAAATTCTTTATGACTGGAACGGAAAGAGAGTATTTCTCCAGGATGGAGATGCCTTAGTCTATCCATACCCTAAGCTAATAGAGGCATTACAGTATCTTAATCAAAAATTCCCTGCTATTGAGCGAATAGCAAGCTACGCCACACCTCAAGACATTCTTAGACGAAGTTTGAAAGAACTGAAGGCGCTAAAAGAGCAGAAGCTAGGAATTCTTTATATGGGTGTGGAAAGCGGTAATGATGAAGTATTACTGAAGATACAAAAAAACGCTACTCATCATCAGATGGTTGAGGCCGCAAAAAAAGTAAAGGAATCTGGAATCCTATTGTCAGTCACAGTTATACTTGGACTTGGCGGAGTCAAAGGCAGTAAACAACACGCGCTGGAAACGGCAAAAATTCTAACAGAAATGGATCCGGATTATGCCGGAGCTTTGACCTTAACTTTAATACCGGAAACAGGACTTTATAAAGAATGGAAGAAAGAGGAGTTCGAAATGCTCACTCCTTTTGATTCCCTGTGGGAGTTAAAAACGATTGTAGAAAATTCAACCTTCTCCCATTGCTTTTTCAGCTCCATGCATGCATCAAATTATTATTCTATTCGAGGTTCCATGCCGGAAGACAGAAATAAAGTGCTCAAGCAGCTTAATACTTTATTATCCAGGAAAGATCCTAACCTGTTGCGTCCTGAATACATGAGAGGGTTGTAATAGTATTTTTATTCATTCAAAATTGACGAAATTGGCCGGGATATTACCCGGCAAGATGAGTACATGTCTTGTTTTTGGTCTTCTTGTTGTACCCCTGTGTTTTTTTCTGACTGACTGCTACGTCATTTCAATCCCATACGAGGTTGTGAAAGGGACGGTCAAGGGGACGTATTATGTGGTGAAAGGCACCTACGAATTAACTGCGGGAACCACGAAGATTGTATACCATGTCGGAAGATTTACCTTCAAGGTGGTAAAAGCTCCCCTTGACTGGGATCTCATGAACGACGACATCGAGACCATAGACGGTCTTTCCCCGAAAGAAGCAATTCGACAAGGCAGGGTGAAGAATGCTCCTTACAAGGTGAAGGGAAAGATGTACTATCCCATGTCTGTTGAGAAGGCTTATTCCTATAAGGAAACGGGTGTTGCCTCCTGGTATGGTTACGAGACACTCCACGGTAAGGGCGGCCGCATGACTGCAAACGGTGAAGCCTTTGATCCGAAGGAATTGACAGCCGCCCACAAGTACCTGCCCCTTCCTGTCCACGTCAAGGTCACAAATCTTGAAAATGATCGATGGGTTATTGTCCGAGTAAACGACCGTGGACCCTTTCCCAGTGACTTCGACGCCGCGTCTGGTAATAGGATTATTGATTTGAGTGAAGGTGCTGCCAAAAGGCTGAGATTTTATGATAAAGGGTTGGCAAGAGTGAAGGTGGAGACTATTCAACTGCGAGAAGATAAGTGACAGTTACAGCAGTACTGCGCCGAATGCCTGAAATGCAGGTTACAATATCTTTGGATTGAAGGTATCGCTGGAGATCAAGGACAGCTGATTGTATTTCGTAAATTGATTCTATGGGTGTCATTGAAACGTTTCCTTATAGCCATCCAGTAATTCCCGAATAACTGGTTTTATATACAAACCGCTGAAGTCAAACTGTTGCAGAGACGTGATCATAACCTGAATTTTTTCTTTTACTGTAGCCTTGGAGTTAAGAATAATAACATGTTTCCCTTCGACACGACACAGACCTCCGGAACTGGAAGACTCTTCAATATTTATATTTTCATCACGAACTAATATTTCCAGTTTTTCAGCCAATTCTTCAAGGTAACTTAATATAACTTCGTCATTCATCATACTTTCTTGCCTTAATAATTATCATACCTGAGTCTTCTACCGGTCTCCATTCTTTTTCAATATATCGTTCAACCGTTTAAACATTTTATTGAAACAAATAGAAGAAAACAGTCATTTGAGACATTTATTGTAAATCGTTTCTGTTGTTAATTAATATTTTATATCAATATCTTACAATGTTTTTTTGTTTATTTTTAAAATCTGGCACGGTATTTTCATTAATATAAAGGCAAATAAACACATTACCTAGGAGGTAACAGATCATGGAAAAGACATTAGCAACAACATTAATAGCGGTGGCGGTAGTTCTTTTAACGGCAACTTTCAGCTTTGCTGAATACGCGGCAACAGGAGTCGCTAACTTCCCATATTTTCAACTGGGTTGCTTGATCGTAGGCGGATTGATCATGATTTCTCTCAAACGCAAATATGACAAGATGTATGTTAGTGAAGTGGTCGGAATATTTGCACTGTATGCACTTTTGATGACTTTGTTCACCAGCCCTGTTATTGAAGCAGTGAAGACCATCGTCAGCTAAGAAGTTTAATAACAGAACCAAAACAAGCAAGGGGGGTTAAGGTCGGCTGACAAAATAAAAAACATGATCTGTAAATATAGTCTCCACACCACCCCCCACACATACC
>CAVQCU010000217.1:0-12105 GCA_963710995.1 uncultured delta proteobacterium | reverse complement strand
GTTCACCAGTTTGCATACCAACAGCGCCTCGGAAACTATTGTGCGCCTGCGGATATGGGCATCGACCCTCTGAACTTTGCCGACGCTTTATTGGGCATTCTTGCCCAGCGCCTTGAAAGAACTCTTTGCAAGAGATGCAAGGAGCAGTACCATCCCTCCAAGGAAGAATACGAAGATATTCTCAGAGCCTATGGCCAGGAAGCATTCTATAAATTAAATATTCCTTACAATGACGACTTCAAGCTATACCGGCCGAAGGGTTGTGATTTTTGCGAAAAAACCGGATATACCGGCAGAGCTGCTATCCATGAACTTTTAATCGCCTCCGAGGATATTAAGAGAATGGTGCAAATTCATGAAACGGTGGAAGTCATGCGGAATAAAGCCATGAGCGAGGGCATGACGACACTTTTACAAGACGGCATTTTCAAGGCCTTCGAAGGCCTTACCGATTTTAAGCAGGTGCGCCGCGTCTGTATCAAATAATTCTTTATTTACCTTGACAACGGGAAATAAAGAAAAAACCACAGTATTTTCCCGTATTCATTTCTCACTTTTTTCCAGTCTGCTAAAGATAATTCCCAGCAGTTGGCAGGAGATCTTTTCGTAACTTGTCGGCACAAAATAAAAGTCGCCCTTATTTGTATCAAATACTTTTATGACGATTAACTTGATCCGGCGCATATGATATGGGGAACTGACTAATATCGCGGAATTCAGCCCATAACTAGACATTACTTTTTGGGCCTCAATTATTTCCCAATGTGTATCTTCATAGAAGCTTGGAGGCATGGCAACATTCTTTTGGCCTGATTTAAACGAATATAAATTCGGCGATAAATATTTCATCGTTCCTTTATCATAAATTCTATAGGCCTTGTGATATGCTGGAATAATTAAATAATCGGCCATTCCATCATTTATCAATTTATTGGCTTCTTTTTGACGCGCTTTAAAATCCGGTCCTAGAAGAAGTATTATCGCATCTGCTTTCTTATATTTTGAAGAATAAAGTAAAAACCTTGGTGAAAATAAAACAAATCCTCCCAAAAGCACCAAAAGCAAAATCCCTACTACTAAAATTTTATTAATTTTTATCACAAAGATATCCTTGAAATAGTTGTTTATATTAAGTGTTGAACAAAGAATATTCCGTCGTCAATCTGTATCGCCAAAATAATCTGCCGAAAAGATATAAATTTCCGTTTCCTTATCCATCCAAGCCTGCACTGGCAGTCCTGCCTTGTAGCAAGTTTGTTTCAAAAAAGATTCCCTGTCCCATTCATATTCAACGGCCACTTGCGGTAATAATAAACCGGATTTGTATCCACGGACGATGTATAAGCCGTGTTTTCCCACTTCAATTTCATTAATATCTTTAATGCGTTTCAATGGGCTCAACACGGATATTTCAAAAGTTAAATCCTGAACTTCATCCGGTTTTAAAGACGGAAACCGCGGATCATGAAAAGCAGCCGCGACAGCCATTTCCTGCACAGTTTCCCCAAGCTGCTTAACTGGCTTTATCTAAACCTATACAACCGCGCAAGTGACCACGTTTTACCGTTACGAATGCGCCTCTTTTCTCCTGAAGTCTTTCCGAATCCACAGTTAATTTAGGTATATCTTTATTGTTAATTTTAGCTGCAATTGCGTTTTTCGCTATATCCAGAAGAGTATCTTTTTCTTTCGCTGTTAATTCCATTTTATACTCCTTTATAATTTACAATAAACTGCCGCCGCATATCCGACAACTAAATTCTTGTCTCCGGTTACATCTCCGGAATTGGCGTATTTCAAAAGATGTGGTTTATTCGCGTTCATCATACGCGCCACCAACATAGCAACTACCATTGGTCCACCACCACAAGCCTCAGCGGTTCCATTTTCTAAACTTTCCAACAGTCCGACCGCATCACCATCTTTTAAGTGCCGCAAAACAACAGCATCCAATTTTTTCGCCATGTTATAGTTGTAAAAATGAGATAAATCGGAACTGCCCACGATTAATATTTTTTTGCCGTCTGCCGCCTCATATATTGCTCTCGCTAGTTCCTGACAAGTATTTGCACCCTGATCTCCCATTACCAAAGGAATAAAAGAAAAATTGCCCAATGCAACCTGTAAAAAGGGAAGTTGAATCTCCACAGAATGCTCCTGCAAATGCGCTTCTGGAATATCGACTACTGTTTTGCTTAAAATTTTGGATTTTTCTTCACCAATTCTTCGGCAACAGGCACAATACCCAGAGGTGTTTCATAACCACCCGTACTGAAAATAGATACACCGTGAAAAGCAACACGATGACTCGGCCCAACGATAATAACTGCATCGTATTTTTTTCCGCGGACAAGATTGTAGAGCGTTTTCCGCAACTTGTCCGGAATGACGACGCCCTCCGGCATGCGGGGCAATCACGCCCACAACCTCTCCTTCCAATTCCAAGTAGGGTACCGAATTAAAGTAATTCTCAATATCCCTTCTCAGAATGGATGGCACTCCGGGATACCAAGAACCGGCTATCACTGATTTTTTAAAAGCATTCATAGCCTCTTCTTTTCTTAAATCACCAACAACCCCTTGGGACGTGTCCAAAACATCAACACCAAGTTCGGCTAACTGCGTTCTATAGGAATCTGCTTCCTTCCAATTATAGGCGCATCTGGCGGCCTCTCTTTTGTCGATCAACTCGCTTATTTTCCCTTGAGCAATCTGCACATTAAAATCCATCACTCCCAGCACTTCGTTGATATTTTCCAGTGCTGTCAGTATTTTCCGGGCATTGATTTTATTTATCATACCCTGGGTTAATGGGAAATTTACTTTACCAATAAAATTAAAAAGCGCTGCCAGCGCACTGGCAATATTTAAATCATCATCTAACGCGGTTACAAAATCATGCTTAAGATCGTATATAAGCTGATCGATTTCTGCAAACCCATCTTTGTTATCATTATTAACGGCGTTGAGCCGGCAAATAAACGTATGGATTTTCTTAACCGTATTTTTTGCCATCTGCAGCGCGCCCTCCGAATAATTAACTGGTTTACGATAATGCATCGCCAGCAGGAAAAAACGTATATCCCTGCCGCTGTAACCATCTTGGCGTAATTGAACCAATGGCAAAGCATTATTTAGAGAACGCGACATCTTTTTGCCATCAACCAGAATCAACTCGGCATTTATCCAGTAATTAGCTCCGCTGCGACCGGAAATCGCTTTATTAATGGCTAATATATTTTCACAATGAGGAAATGTTTCATCAGCCCCGCTTACGTGAATGTCATAAGTTGCCCCAAGGTACTTATTAGAAATTGCTGCGCATTCCAAATGCCATCCGGGCCTAACATTACCCCATTTAGTCTATAGTAAATACCTCTTTTCAATTCCCCCAGGTTTGCCCGCCTCAGCAAAGCAAAATCCATCGGGTGGTCCTTTTCATACTCGTCAAGATCTATGGTTTTGCCAGGTCTTGTTTTCCCTAAATCAATATTGGAGAGAATGCCGTAATTGGCTAATTTAGAAATATCGTAGTAAACTGAATGTAATTTTTCATATGCATAATTCCTATCGACCAATTTTTCGACAATCTTGAGCATCTCTTCAATATTTTCCGATGCCTTTACATAAATGTTATCCTGATGAATGTTCAAAAATTGTGCATCTTCCAGAAATATTTTTAAGTATTTATTGGAATACTCGGAAAGGTCCATTCCCTCTTTGTCTGATCCTTTAATTGATTTGTCAGTTAGATCTACAATATCAATGACATGCTTTACTTTGTAACCTTTGTAAATTAAATAGCGACACATTAAATCGGACACTACAAGGCGCCGATAATTACCTAAATGAGGTGCATCATGAACTGTCGGTCCACAAGTATGCATTCTCACTTCATCAGCCTTAATAGGTTTGAACAGGTCTTTTCGGCGTTTAAGAATATTGTAGAGACTAAAAGTAGAAATATCTTCCTTAAAAGAAAACAATTCCGTGCTTAAATACCGCTCCCCGCTATCTGGAAAGATGACAACAATCATCCCTTCTTTCAAAAGTCTCGCCTTCTGCGCTGCAACAAACATGGCCGCACCGGAACTCATTCCTGCCAGGTATGCCTTCTTCGCGGGTAAGCCGCCGCGACATTTCAAAAGCATCTTCATCTAAAATATTTACCTTTTCGTCGAGTCTGGCTTTTTCAAATATTCCAGGACGGTAGGACTCCCGCATATTCTTTAGTCCTTGAATCTTATGCTGCAGATAAGGCTCAACACCTATAATTTTGATTTCCGGATTTAGTTCCTTAAGCCTTTTAGAAATCCCCATAGCCGTGCCTGTTGTACCCAGGCTGGATACCACGATAGTAACTGCACCGCCAGTTTGTTCCCATATTTCCTGGGCTGTACCGCAATAATGAGCGGAAATATTATCCTCATTATTGAATTGATCAGTACCGAAATATTTATCTGGATTTTCGCGCAGCATTTTGTAAGCAACTTCGATGGCGCCATCGGTACCTTGAGCAGCCGGAGTAAACTGTAATTCTGCACCCATGGCCCGTAGAATCTTTTTGCGCTCCTCACTTGCCGCTTCTGACAATGGTTAAACAGAACTTATATCCCTTAGCCGCGGCAATCATCGCCAAACCTATTCCTGTATTGCCGCTAGTTGCTTCTAGAATAATTTTATCATGGTTTAATTCCCCCTCTTTTCCGCATTCTTAATCATGTATAATGCAGCGCGATCCTTAATGGAACCACGGGCTTGGCACTTTCCAGTTTAGCAAAAATCTTTACTTTTTTATTGGGATTAAGCCTGCAGATTTCCACCAAGGGCGTGTTTCCAATACCTTCAATGATACTTTTATAAATTTTTTCGATAGATTAAAGCCTGTAAAATAACAAAAAAACTGTTTTAAGCGGGAATATCAAGTTATGCCGGCAAAAAGCACACCGGATAAAAAATTTGATTAATCTATCCATTTTTAATAAAGGTACTTTAATGAACTGAACACCCCTCTTCCTTTAAGTTTTCTTCTTTGCTGCGCGCTTGTCCCTTTTATATTTCGTTTTTCTTCATCCCCGTAATGTATCTTTAAACTAATCTCGACAAATTTGTCACCCACATCCTCAAAATTTTTATCGATATATTGATGTAACATTTTCAGGGCGCCAGCGGGAGAAAGCTCCTTTTCCTGAAGCTTAACTGCCGCCCGCGAATCCTTTCCCATAATCGTAATTGAAGAAGGAATCATTTCGATATTGGAGCTATTACAAACTGGACAAGAAACCAGCCTTTGCGATTTTCCTGTAATTAGGTTACCTGCTGGTCTTTAAACCAGCCTTTGAAATGCACGCCTCTCCCTTTTTCACATTTTAAAATGTAAATAATCACCGGTAGAAAATCCTTTTTTCAATAAATTTTAAATAAAAGTGGACAATTAGAAATAAATTTTATATCGTCCATTCCGTGTCGGGATGTGGCCCAGTTTGGTAGGGCACTGCGTTCGGGACGCAGGGGTCGCGCGTTCAAATCGCGCCATCCCGACCATTTTATTTTGAAACTCCAATTTAATGAGACCCAAACTTTAGAAAACAGAGTGGATAACCTCAAAGGTCTCTGTGACTGAAGTTTGCTGGTCGAATGAATGAAACTCAAATATTGCAAACGCAGTGCTGTAATATTTGTAAGTTGAATTCATCACTCGAAGTGGAGGGCAACATGCCCGGTGATTATATCCAATTTTGCATCATAATGTTTATATCAGCCAATAACGACAAGTTTAAAGATTGGCAGATACATCGCGATAATCATGCGACAATTCCCCCACACTTACCACCGGCTCCAATAGCGCAGTCATTGAATCCACCGCAACATCAATTTCATCATCATAAAAAGCAGCAATTTTACTGAGCATCAAATCCAGGGACCAGCCTCCCACAGAAATCATTTGTACAACCATGGGCGGGAAAATTCCTGTCTTCGGCGAGCGGTTCTGCTATAGAACGTCCTTCGGCAATACTCCGACGTGTTTTTAATAAAGCATTTTCGACAACTACATTGCCGGAAGTTTTACTGACAATGGCCAATCCTTCGAAAATGGGTACGCCGGAACTCATTATTGTCGAAAGCGTACGCGGAAAATTTGGCCACAGCAACCTTTTTCATCAAAGCTCCAATATTTGGGGATTTGATGAAAAAGGTTGCTGTGGCCAAATTTTCGCGTACGCTTTCGACAATGATGAGTTCCGGCGTACCCATTTTGGAAGGATTGGCCATTGTCAGTAAAACTTCCGGCAATGTAGTTGTCGAAAATGCTTTATTAAAAACACGTCAGAGTATTGCCGAAGGACGTTCTATAGCAGAACCGCTCGCCGAGACAGGAATTTTCCCGCCCATGGTTGTACAAATGATTTCTGTGGGAGAGGCGACTGGTGCCCTGGATTTGATGCTCAGTAAAATTGCTGCTTTTTATGATGATGAAATTGATGTTGCGGTGGATTCAATGACTGCGCTATTGGAGCCGGTAATGATGGTTTTCCTGGGGGGGATTGTTGGCGGTATGATTATCGCGATGTATCTGCCAATCTTTAAACTTGCTTCCGTTATTGGCTGATATAAACATTATGATGCAAAATTGGATATAATCACCGGGCATGTTGCCCTCCACTTCGAGTGATGAATTCAACTTACAAATATTACAGCACTGCGTTTGCAATATTTGAGTTTCATTCATTCGACCAGCAAACTTCAGTCGCAGATGACCTTCAGGTTATGCACTCTGTTTCTAAAGTTTGGGTCTCATTAAATTGGAGTTTCAAAATAAAATGGTCGGGATGGCGCGATTTGAACGCGCGACCCCTGCGTCCCGAACGCAGTGCCCTACCAAACTGGGCCACATCCCGACACGGAATGGACGATATAAAATTTATTTCTAATTGTCCACTTTTATTTAAAATTTATTGAAAAAAGGATTTTCTACCGGTGATTATTTACGATTTAAAATGTGAAAAAGGACATACATTCGAAGGCTGGTTTAAAGACCAGCATGCATGGAATTTACAGAAATCGCAAAGGCTGGTTTCTTGTCCAGTTTGTAATAGCTCCAATATCGAAATGATTCCTTCTTCAATTACGATTATGGGAAAGGATTCGCGGGCGGCAGGTAAGCTTCAGGAAAAGGAGCTTTCTCCCGCTGGCGCCCTGAAAATGTTACATCAATATATCGATAAAAATTTTGAGGATGTGGGTGACAAATTTGCCGAAATTGCCTTAAAGATACATTACGGGGATGAAGAAAAACGAAATATAAAAGGGACAAGCACGCAGCAAGAAGAAGAAAACTTAAAGGAAGAGGGTGTTCAGTTCATTAAAGTACCTTTATTAAAAATGGATAGTTAATCAAATTTTTTATCCGGTGTGCTTTTTGCCGGCATAACTTGATATCTCCCGACTTAAAACAGTTTTTTTGTTATTTTACAGGCTTTAATCTATGCAAAAAATTTATAAAAGTATCATTGAAGGTATTGGAAACACGCCCTTGGTGGAAATCTGCAGGCTTAATCCCAATAAAAAAGTAAAGATTTTTGCTAAACTGGAAAGTGCCAACCCCGGTGGTTCCATTAAGGATCGCACTGCATTATACATGATTAAGAATGCGGAAAAGAGGGGGGAATTAAACCATGATAAAATTATTCTAGAAGCAACTAGCGGCAATACAGGAATAGGTTTGGCGATGATTGCCGCGGCTAAGGGATATAAGTTGTGTTTAACCATGTCGGAAGCGGCAAGTGAGGAGCGCAAAAAGATTCTACGGGCCATGGGTGCTGAATTACATTTTACTCCGGCTGCTCAAGGTACCGATGGCGCCATCGAAGTTGCTTACAAAATGCTGCGCGAAAATCCGGATAAATATTTCGGTACTGATCAATTCAATAATGAGGATAATATTTCCGCTCATTATTGCGGTACAGCCCAGGAAATATGGGAACAAACTGGCGGTGCAGTTACTATAGTGGTATCCAGCCTCGGTACAACAGGCACGGCTATGGGGATTTCTAAAAGGCTTAAGGAACTAAACCCGGAAATCAAAATTATAGGTGTTGAGCCTTATCTGCAGCATAAGATTCAAGGACTAAAGAATATGCGAGAGTCCTACCGTCCTGGAATATTTGAAAAAGCCAGACTCGACGAAAAGGTAAATATTTTAGATGAAGATGCTTTTGAAATGTCGCGGCGGCTTACCCGCGAAGAAGGCATATTGGCAGGAATGAGTTCCGGTGCGGCCATGTTTGTTGCAGCACAGAAGGCGAGGCTTTTGGAAGAAGGGATGATTGTTGTCATCTTTCCGGATAGCGGGGAGCGGTATTTAAGCACGGAATTGTTTTCTTTTAAGGAAGATATTTCTACTTTTAGTCTCTACAATATTCTTAAACGCCGAAAAGACCTGTTCAAACCTATTAAGGCTGATGAAGTGAGAATGCATACTTGTGGACCGACAGTTCATGATGCACCTCATTTAGGTAATTATCGGCGCCTTGTAGTGTCCGATTTAATGTGCCGCTATTTAATTTACAAAGGTTACAAAGTAAAGCATGTCATTGATATTGTAGATCTAACTGACAAATCAATTAAAGGATCAGACAAAGAGGGAATGGACCTTTCCGAGTATTCCAATAAATACTTAAAAATATTTCTGGAAGATGCACAATTTTTGAACATTCATCAGGATAACATTTATGTAAAGGCATCGGAAAATATTGAAGAGATGCTCAAGATTGTCGAAAAATTGGTCGATAGGAATTATGCATATGAAAAATTACATTCAGTTTACTACGATATTTCTAAATTAGCCGATTACGGCATTCTCTCCAATATTGATTTAGGGAAAACAAGACCTGGCAAAACCATAGATCTTGACGAGTATGAAAAGGACCACCCGATGGATTTTGCTTTGCTGAGGCGGGCAAACCTGGGGGAATTGAAAAGAGGTATTTACTATAAGACTAAATGGGGTAATGTTAGGCCCGGATGGCATTTGGAATGCGCAGCAATTTCTAATAAGTACCTTGGGGCAACTTATGACATTCACGTAAGCGGGGCTGATGAAACATTTCCTCATTGTGAAAATATATTAGCCATTAATAAAGCGATTTCCGGTCGCAGCGGAGCTAATTACTGGATAAATGCCGAGTTGATTCTGGTTGATGGCAAAAAGATGTCGCGTTCTCTAAATAATGCTTTGCCATTGGTTCAATTACGCCAAGATGGTTACAGCGGCAGGGATATACGTTTTTTCCTGCTGGCGATGCATTATCGTAAACCAGTTAATTATTCGGAGGGCGCGCTGCAGATGGCAAAAAATACGGTTAAGAAAATCCATACGTTTATTTGCCGGCTCAACGCCGTTAATAATGATAACAAAGATGGGTTTGCAGAAATCGATCAGCTTATATACGATCTTAAGCATGATTTTGTAACCGCGTTAGATGATGATTTAAATATTGCCAGTGCGCTGGCAGCGCTTTTTAATTTTATTGGTAAAGTAAATTTCCCATTAACCCAGGGTATGATAAATAAAATCAATGCCCGGAAAATACTGACAGCACTGGAAAATATCAACGAAGTGCTGGGAGTGATGGATTTTAATGTGCAGATTGCTCAAGGGAAAATAAGCGAGTTGATCGACAAAAGAGAGGCCGCCAGATGCGCCTATAATTGGAAGGAAGCAGATTCCTATAGAACGCAGTTAGCCGAACTTGGTGTTGATGTTTTGGACACGTCCCAAGGGGTTGTCTGGCGATTTAAGTAAAGAAGAGGCTATGAATGCTTTTAAAAAATCAGTGATAGCCGGTTATTGGTATCCCGGAGTGCCATCCATTCTGAGAAGGGATATTGAGAATTACTTTAATTCGGTACCCTACTTGGAATTGGAAGGAGAGGTTGTGGGCGTGATTGCCCCGCATGCCGGATACGTTTATTCCGGACAAGTTGCGGCAAATGCTTACAATCTTGTCCGCGGAAAAAAATACGATGCAGTTATTATCGTTGGGCCGAGTCATCGTGTTGCTTTTCACGGTGTATCTATTTTCAGTACGGGTGGTTATGAAACACCTCTGGGTATTGTGCCTGTTGCCGAAGAATTGGCTAATAAAATTAAAATTTTAAGCAAAACAGTAGTCGATATTCCAGAAGCGCATTTGCAGGAGCATTCTGTGGAGATTCAACTTCCCTTTTTACAGGTTGCATTGGGCAATTTTTCTTTTATTCCTTTGGTAATGGGAGATCAGGGTGCAAATACTTGTCAGGAACTAGCGAGAGCAATATATGAGGCGGCAGACGGCAAAAAAATATTAATCGTGGGCAGTTCCGATTTATCTCATTTTTACAACTATAACATGGCGAAAAAATTGGATGCTGTTGTTTTGCGGCACTTAAAAGATGGTGATGCGGTCGGACTGTTGGAAAGTTTAGAAAATGGAACCGCTGAGGCTTGTGGTGGTGAACCAATGGTAGTTGCTATGTTGGTGGCGCGTATGATGAACGCGAATAAACCACATCTTTTGAAATACGCCAATTCCGGAGATGTAACCGGAGACAAGAATTTAGTTGTCGGATATGCGGCGGCAGTTTATTGTAAATTATAAAGGAGTATAAAATGGAATTAACAGCGAAAGAAAAAGATACTCTTCTGGATATAGCGAAAAACGCAATTGCAGCTAAAATTAACAATAAAGATATACCTAAATTAACTGTGGATTCGGAAAGACTTCAGGAGAAAAGAGGCGCATTCGTAACTCTAGAAAACGTGGTCACTTGCGCGGTTGTATAGGTTATATAAAGCCAGTTAAGCAGCTTGGGGAAACTGTGCAGGAAATGGCTGTCGCGGCTGCTTTTCATGATCCGCGGTTTCCGTCTTTAAAACCGGATGAAGTTCAGGATTTAACTTTTGAAATATCCGTGTTGAGCCCATTGAAACGCATTAAAGATATTAATGAAATTGAAGTGGGAAAGCACGGCTTATACATCGTCCGTGGATACAAATCCGGTTTATTATTACCGCAAGTGGCCGTTGAATATGAATGGGACAGGGAATCTTTTTTGAAACAAACTTGCTACAAGGCAGGACTGCCAGTGCAGGCTTGGATGGATAAGGAAACGGAAATTTATATCTTTTCGGCAGATTATTTTGGCGATACAGATTGACGACGGAATATTCTTTGTTCAACACTTAATATAAACAACTATTTCAAGGATATCTTTGTGATAAAAATTAATAAAATTTTAGTCGTCGGGATTTTGCTTTTGGTGCTTTTGGGAGGATTTGTTTTATTTTCACCAAGGTTTTTACTTTATTCTTCAAAATATAAGAAAGCAGATGCGATAATACTTCTTCTAGGACCGGATTTTAAAGCGCGTCAAAAAGAAGCCAATAAATTGATAAATGATGGAATGGCCGATTATTTAATTATTCCAGCATATCACAAGGCCTATAGAATTTATGATAAAGGAACGATGAAATATTTATCGCCGAATTTATACTCGTTTAAATCAGGCCAAAAGAATGTTGCCATGCCTCCAAGCTTCTATGAAGATACACATTGGGAAATAATTGAGGCCCAAAAAGTAATGTCTAGTTATGGGCTGAATTCCGCGATATTAGTCAGTTCCCCATATCATATGCGCCGGATCAAGTTAATCGTCATAAAAGTATTGATACAAATAAGGGCGACTTTTATTTTGTGCCGACAAGTTACGAAAGAGCTCCTGCCAACTGCTGGGAATTATCTTTAGCAGACTGGAAAAAAGTGAGAAATGAATACGGGAAAATACTGTGGTTTTTTCTTTATTTCCCGTTGTCAAGGTAAATAAAAATTATTTGATACAGACGCGGCGCACCTGCTTAAAATCGGTAAAACCTTTGATGGCCTTGATAATACCGTCTTGTAAAAGGGTCGTCATGCCCTCACTCATGGCTTTATTTCGCATAACTTCCACTGTTTCATGCTTTTGCACCATTCTTTTGATATCATCGGTTCCGATTAAGAGTTCATGAATACTCATTCTGCCTCTATATCCGGTATTATTGCATATATCACAACCCTTCGGACG
>CAVQCU010000216.1:0-9395 GCA_963710995.1 uncultured delta proteobacterium | reverse complement strand
TCACTGAATCGCTGGGAATACCATGAATGATGGAGCGAAAAGTAAGATAAAGAAATTTGCGTTGGACCTTGGCGTAGAGGAGGTGGGTTTCGGTGCAGTGTCCGACTACAAGAGCCCTTTGTCTCCCAAAGTAGAAACCATTTTTCCTAAAGCAAAGAGCATGGTCGTCTTAGCCTTTAAAGAGCTGTCCAACTGCGAGAGTGAAAACCCGAGGATTGCCATGGGTGGTAGGATCGACTCAATGGAATTTGCAAGATCATGCGTTTATAAGGTTTCGAGATTCATAGAGAAAAAATATGACACAAAAGCGATGTCCACAGCATTGTCATATCCTTTGGACATGAAGCCTGAAAAAAGGTTCGGTCTGATAGCTGAATTCTCTCAACGCCACGCTGCCGTCGCAGCCGGGTTGGGTAATTTCGGACGAAACAATCTCGTGATTCATCCACGATTAGGTTCCCAGGTGGTATTTTCTACAATACTGACCGAACTTGAGCTAACTCCAGACCCTCCAATTATCGAGGATCTCTGCATCCATTGCAACATTTGTGTGGAAAAGTGCCCCGGTAAAGCGCTCGATGAAGAGGGAAAGACAGATGAATTCAAGTGCATGAAACATTCACAGCCTTATGGATTGGGACGGAACATAAGATTCTGGGTGAAATTCATCGACAGCAGTCCCGACGAACAGAAAAAGTTGATGTTCAGCCCCGAATACATGAACATGTACCAGGCCGCATTCATCGGTTTTGATTATCATTGTTACAAGTGTTACATATCGTGTCCTGTGGGCAAGAAGAATAAAAATAAAAAAGTAGCAACAGCTTGAAAGGAAAAGAATATGCTTAAAACACGAATGACAGAAATGTTCGGGATAAAGCACCCGATCATGCTCGCAGGGATGAACTGGATTACGGAACCCAAGCTGGTATCTGCTGTATGCAACGCCGGTGGCTTAGGTATTCTGGCCATTGCACGCTGCACACCCAAAGAGACGAGGGAATTGATCCGCCAGGTCAGGGACATGACGGACAAGCCCTTCGGAATAAATCAGATCCTCATCGGGCCAGGGGCAAAGGAAAATATTGAGGCAGCAATCGAGGAGAAGGTTCCCATTATCAACTATTCCCTGGGCAAGCCCTGGTTTGTCGATCTGGTCCATGCCTACGGCGGCAAAGTTGTCGGTACCATCGCCATAGCTAAGCACGCAGTAAAGGCTGTTCAGGCCGGGTGTGACGCGCTGGTTGTCACCGGGCATGAGGCAGCGGCCCATGGTGCGGCCGCCACATCCATGGTTCTCATCCCCATAGTGTCGAACATGGTCAAGGTTCCGCTAATCGCGGCCGGAGGATTTTACGACGGTCGGGGCCTTGCTGCTGCTCTGTCTCTGGGCGCTGACGGCATCTCTATGGGAAGCCGTTTCATGGTGGTCAAGGAAAGCATGGTCCATGAAAACTTCAAACGTCTGTGCATTGAGGCGACTGAGCAGGATACTCTCTATGACACGGTTTTCGATGGGCTCGAGGGACGAGTGCTGAAAACTAAGGAGGCCCTGACGATGACCAAACGAGGTTTTCCTGTTGTGGAGGCATTCAAGGGCGCTCTGCTTGTGAAAAAGCTTATGGGTCTTTCATACGCGAAATTCTTGGCCATCAGCTTGGAAATGCTCAGAGCTGAAGAGGGACATCCCCTTATGGTACTGGCCCGCCAGGCCTTGGGGAATATGAAGCACCTCAAAGCCATCAATGAGGGCGATGTGGAGGGAGGAATACTCTTTGCCGGCCAGTGCTGCGGTGGCATTACGGACAATCCCACAACAAAGCAACTTATTGACCGTATCATTGTCGAAGCTGAAGAGGTCTTGGTAAAGCTGAACAGCCATAGGGCTGCGATACCATGGAGAGCCTAAAAGTCAGCGAGATTCTCAAGGCGGCCTCCTTAGCTCGTGCGGCAGGAAGGGAAATAGCAACCCCCGATGAGGCAAGAGAGATTATGGGTATCCGGAAAGCGTGAGCCAAAAATCCCTGCGCACACCTGTGTGGGAACAATCAAAGCGCAGGATATTTGAAACTAATATAATTAAGAGAGGTGGCCAGTTATGAATAGCAGTCAAAAAAGTTCAAAGAAAGAGGATAACGATTATCTTTTCATAGCAGAAAATATCAACCGTAATCCTATGAGAGCGCCGCGTCATGAAGGGGAATTTACGCCGTCCTTCATAGAATATCTTAAATTGTTATACAAACCTGAAGAAGCCGCTGTAGTCAGGTATCTGCAGATGCCTCCGAAATTTAAAAGTGTTGATGAAATAGCAACTGAAGCCGGTATGGATGCAGGTACGGTAAAGACAATTCTTGAGGGGCTTCGTCTTAAAAATTCTCTCATGGGTATGGGGGATATTTATTGTCTGCCTCCTATCCCGATTCTTCTTAATAATCATCACTTTTATGCCGAAGTTAAAGATGATGATATCAAGTCCATTGAATTTTATAAAGATTTTTTTATAGAGAAAAAATTCAGCCGTTATTATGAAACATCCGAGAAAGGCACACCGATTTTCAGGACAATACCAGTTGGAAAAGCGATTGAATGCAGGGAGAAAATATTAAGCGCTGAAGAGGCGCGTGAGTTTGTCACAAATCTTGACACGGAGGATCTGGCACTTGTCCCGTGCCCGTGCCGCACCAGAACGGAAAAAAGACGGTAACAGAGAGTGCAGTGAACGTTTCCCCATAGGTTTTTGTATAATGTTGGGAATGAGCATTACATTTTGAATCTGTCGGCCTTGGGAGGATGGTCAGCAAGGAACAGAGCATTAAATATATTGAAGAAATGACCATCTAGGCCTTATCTGCTGTGCCGATAATGCCATGACAAAAAACTCAATTCTGTGTCTGTGCTGTGAATGCTGCTGCTCCCAGGTCAGGGGGAGAACGAGATGGAACAATCCGACAGCTGTTTTACCGTCCAATTTTATTCCTGCTACAAGTGACAAATGTAAGCTCTGTGGCAAATGCGTAAAGAGGTGTCTTCTCGGAGCTCTCTCGATTGATAAAAAGAATAAAAAAATAGTTGTTGATTCTAGTAAATGTCTCGGCTGCGGAATCTGTACTTTAAAATGTTCGAATGAATCAATTAAATTGAACCGCTATGAAAGGTCCCAGCCATTTGCATCTGTGGGTAAGCTCATGAAGGCTTTTAATAGCGAGAATGAATGATTGTCAAAAAAGATGTCTTTGCGTCTGAAGCAGCTATGGGTTCCCCATGCGAGGATTTATGGATTTATTACACGAGGCTTGACTGACACTTGGATCTGGTAGCGGCGATCATCCGGGAGATAGCTGTCGGATTCGGGTAGCTTCCCGCAATGACAATCGAAAGTATTGGCTGCGGCGCTGGCAAGCTGTTCCGTTCCGGGAACGCTAGCTCCGGTTCGTCATGGAGATTGGCTTCTTGCTGACGTCGGCATCACAAGTCTCGTTCCTGTTCACGCCACACGCGAGGCCGGAGCTGACGTCGTCATTGCCGTGATGGTGGATTGCTCGCTTCGCCGGACGCTTTATCAAGAGGGGACTGAAGGGGTAGTGTATTTAGGAGACACCAGGGAGGTAATTTCTAATGTCTAGAAAAGCTATAATTATAATGGGGATGATTGGCGGTTCTTTTGCCGGCGGCTATGTAGCGACATTATTTGGAGCCGAGGCAATTTCGTTTTCTTCCTTGTTGGGAAGCACTGCCGGAGGCATATTGGGCATATGGATCGCACTTAAGGTTTCAGATTAATATGGATTAATTATTTGATTTTAAACATTATTTACGCCACGATCACGGGTATGTTACCATCATAATAATCCCACTCCGCTTCTCGTCGGGGATAGTTCGTCTGACAAATTTCAGTGCGCTACGCTTCTGAAATTTGGGACTCACTAACTTCACTTCGTTCGTTTTTAGCGAGTCTCATTAAAAACCCTTGATTTCTACTTTAGTTTGATATAGAAGCCACATCTACTAATTTTTAAGACTCCTTGCCTGTGAACATCATGGGCTTTAGAGCCGAAAGGAGAAAATTTTGCAAAGATACGAAGTTATAGTTATAGTTTTAGCTAATTTAAATGATGAAGACATCACCGCATTAATCGAACGCAGCCAGACGATCATTACCGACCGCAAAGGTGTCATCGCCAAAATCGACAAATGGGGAAAAAGACATCTTGCCTATGAAATCAAAAAACAAAAAGACGGTTATTATTTTCTTATCGATTTCGCCGGTAATGGTTCTATTGTCGCGGAAATTGAAAGAAATTATAAAATTGACGACCGCATCCTGAAATTCATAACGGTGAAAAAAGAGGGAGCGTCCACCCGCGAAGGCATTGAACAAGAAATTGCCGCAGCAGAGGCAAAGCGTACCCAGGCGCGTGTAGAAGGTGACACAACGACTGAAGGAAGGGTTATCCATCAGATAGAAAAAGCCTCCGGAGAAGCAAAGTCTTTCATATCTTCACCTAAAAAAACTTATAACAAAGAAGAAATCTCAACGAAGGGGGAATAAGCAATGGCAATACCAAACGGAGATAGACCAAATCGATATCCCCAGAAAAAGTTTTTTCATAAAAAGAAATTCTGCCGTTTTTGCACGGATTCTAATATAAAGATTGATTATAAAAATCCGGCCATTCTCAATAATTTTATAACCGAGAGAGGCAAGATTATGCCGCGTAGAATAACCGGTAATTGCGCCAGTCATCAAAGGGAATTGGCCGTAGCAATAAAACGCGCTCGAATGATTGCGATTATGCCTTTTGTCACCGCTGAAGGAAGATAATGAGACCCAAGCTTCAGAAACAAAGTGAACTGAAACTTGCTGGACGAATTATGCCAGGCGCGTAGCGCCGTGGCATAACGAGCGTAGCGAAATTTGAAGCGTAAGTCGAATTATCCCCTGAGCGAAGCGAATGGGGATTGTGAGATTCAATTGAATTTGTTCGCCTCTTTCCATGAAGAAAAAGCCGGCTGAATTTTTTGTTTTCCGGAACAGTTGTTTTATATAATTTGCATTAAATTCAAACCAATTCTGTGTAAATTCTCACTAAGGTAACGTCTATTTGTATGGCGTTACCTTTTTTCAGAATACGCACTTAAGTCAGTTGGATAACGAGGCGGCTGGTAATAGACAACGTAAGCGGGGTAGTGTAATACGCTGAGAAGTCGATGACGCAATCAATTAAATATAGTTAGATGAAGTATTAGGTTTTGGGCAGGTTATCGTCCTTGAAAAAATTCAGCATACCCTTTCCGAATAACCCTTTTTTAAAACTCTTATTAATTATTTCTTCTTTTGTTTTTGCCACAGCTTTTATTCCTGTGATTGGTTCGATTTGTCTTGTTTTTCTGCCCATGATTTTATTTCTTAACGGCACGGTTAATGATAAAACTAAAACCGCCGCAGCTTTTTTAATCCCTTTTTCGCTGCTTTTTTCCCTGTCAACATTATTGCATCTGAATTTGCCTACTATTGCCATTTTTACTATGGGGATGGCCGGTTTATTAATTGCTCAGATTGCGGCTCAAAATGGATCAATTGAAAAAATAGTTATTTATCCTGCTCTTTTCATTATTGCCGCAATATGTTTCTATTTTGTTTACAGTGGTTTCGTACTTTCCGTAAATCCATGGCAGTTTGTGGTAAAATATATCGCCGCAACAATTGAAGAAAATGTGAAACTATTAAGCCAGTCGCCCCTGAAGGCAGAAGATATTAATTACATTAAAGATAATGAAAAGAACATAATAGATGGTTTTACTCAAATATTTCCTTCACTGATCATCATAACGTCAACATTAATTATTTGGGCTAATTTTCTTTTGGGTAAACGAATTCTCGGTAAAGCCGGTATCACCTGGCCGAAGTTTACGGAACTCACTCGTTGGAAGTCTTCGGAATTGATTATCTGGATATTTATCATCTCCGGCGGTCTTTTCTTTGTACCGTATAAGGACATAAACTTTTTCAGCTTAAACATATTTCTGGTAACCTGTTTTATATATTTACTGCAAGGACTTGCTATTGTTAGCTTCTTTTTTCAGAACAAAAATGTGCCCCTCTTTTTCCGCTATCTTTTTTATTTTTTCATTGCAGTTCAACAAATTCTTATGATACCTATAATAGCCGTTGGATTATTTGACATTTGGATTGATTTCAGAAAATATTTTCAAAAAGACCAGACAACTACTTAAGTTGTAATGAGACTCGCTGAAAACGAACGAAGTGAAGTTTGAAGCGTTAGTCGAATTATCCCGCGAAGTGGAGGGTAATGAGACCCAGGCTTCAGAAACAAAGTGCACTGAAGATTGCAGGTCAAATTATCCCGTATAAGCAGGGATATAATACACCGCAGCTTGCTGCGGAAATAAGTTTCCAAAGCTTGCTTTGGGGTTTTCATACCCATGATTCATCACTATTTTACAAATGGAGGATTTTCATGAAAGTAATCTTGAAACAAAACGTGCCTTCTTTAGGCAAGACCGGAGATTTAATCAAGGTTAATGACGGTTATGGCCGCAATTATTTAATTCCGAAAGGCTTGGCCATCGACGCTAACGAAAAAAATATCAAAACCTTTGAACATGAAAAAAAGAATATCATGCAGAAGGCGGACAAAGAGCAAAAGACCGCTCAGGACGTGGCTGCCAAGTTGGCTAATTTAACTATTACCATGGTTCGTAAAGTCGGTGACCTGGGTAAAATCTTTGGTTCGGTAACAACCAAGGACATAGAATCAGCGCTTAAAGAAAAAGGCTATGACATTAATCGAAAAATGATTGTCCATCATCATGATGAACATATAAAGTCGCTGGGAGAGTTCAAAATTAAAATCAAGTTGACAGCCGATGTCGAAGCTGAAATTAAATTAATTGTTACTGGCGAATAATAATGAGAGACATTGATCCATCTTTATACAAGCTTCCACCGCAAAATATCGAGGCCGAACAGTCCATCCTCGGCAGTATTTTACTGGAGAATAGCGCTATCAATAACGTGCTGGAAATTCTATCCAAGGGTGATTTTTACAATGAAGCTCATCGGAAGATTTTTAGCGTCATCATTGAGACTTTCCGAAAAAAACGAGCCGGTTGATCTGATTACTTTAAGCAATGCCCTGAAAGATAAAAACATATTGGATTCAGTGGGAGGGACAACTTATCTTGCTTCCTTGGTGGATAACGTTCCATCGGCGGCCAACGTCGCTAATTACGCTAAAATTGTTAAGGAGAAAGCGATTCTTCGCGGATTAATCGGTTCAGCGACGGATATTATCAATAGTTGCTATGAGACCCGGTTCCGATGTTGATGAGGTTCTGGACAAAGCCGAACACAGTATTTTTGAAATTTCTGAAAATAAAGTGCGTCCCGCTTTTTTCCCGATTCGGGATATTGTCAAGGACAGTTTCCGGTCGATTGAAGATCTTTATTCCCGCAAAGAACTGATTACCGGTGTGCCGACCGGTTTTGAAAAAATTGATGATTTAACTTCCGGTTTGCAAAAATCGGAGTTGATCATTATCGCCGGACGTCCCAGCATGGGCAAGACGGCTTTTGCCCTGAACATCGCCCTGTTTGCCGCAATGGAAGCGCAGACACCCGCGGCTATTTTTTCTTTGGAAATGTCCAAAGAGCAACTTGCTTTTCGACTGCTGGCGTCCGAAGGCAAGGTTGATTCGCAACGGCTGAGGAAAGGTTTTTTAGGCGAAACCGACTGGCCGAAATTGACGACTGCTGCCGGCCGTTTGTCTGACGCTCCGCTCTTTATTGATGATACTCCCGCTATTACTGTTTTGGAAATGAAAGCCAAATCACGCCGGCTGAAAGCCGATGCCGGACTGGGATTGATAGTCGTAGACTACATTCAACTGATGCGTTCCGGAAGTTATCGCGAGTCCCGCGAACAGGAAATATCGGAAATCAGCCGTTCCTTAAAGGCGCTGGCTAAAGAACTCAGAGTGCCCGTTGTCGCTCTTTCACAGCTCAACCGCAAAGTGGAAGACCGCACTAACCGCCGTCCGCAAATGGCGGATTTGAGAGAATCCGGCGCTATTGAACAGGATGCCGACGTCATCGCTTTTATTTACCGTGACGAAGTATATAACAAATCGGAAGAAAACACGGAAAAAGGAATCGCGGAAATTATTATCGCTAAACAAAGAAACGGCCCCACCGGCACGGTGAAACTTGCCTTCGTGGACAAATATACGAGCTTCCAAAACCTTGCCCGGGCAGAAACTATTACTGATAATTAGAACCGCAAGTCCGGCGAATAACCTAAAGGTCATCGGTGCCGGATTAGTAATAGCACGAATCAGCGCGATGTTACTCTTGAAATGTCAATAGAGAAGATTTAACCCTATTACAGCTCAAATAAGGAGTAATTATGAATTCATCCACAATAAGAACTGAGTATTGCTGCTCAATAATTCTTTTATTATGTATTATATATATCGGAATCCCATTGCAGTCAATGGCTGCCACATTTTCACCATCCACCAATCTAGAAGTGTTAAATGCAAAAGTCGATATATTGCAAAAAACAAACGAAACCATCTTACACACTGTTTATTAGACACTTGCGACATTAGCGGCAATTTTTTTAGGTCTAATTTCTATAAACCTTTACTACAATATTAGTGCCAACAAAAGAGAGTTTGATAAAAATAAAGAAGAGATAGAAAACCTTGTAAGAAGTTTAATTAAGACTGCCGAGCAAGAAATCAGTGGAAAAAGTAATGAGGTTACTCAAAAAGAGATTGTAAGAATCAAGGAAGAGATAAGTAACATTACAATAAGTACAATAAAAACTTCCGAATCTGCATTAATAGAAAAAACTAATGAGTTAACACAGAAAGAGATAGAAAAATCATCTACCAATATATTGAACATTGCAAAGAATGAAATGCTTACAAATAAAGCGGAGATCATAAAACTTTTCGATGACTCCAATAAAACAATTGATAAAGTCATCTCATCATCAACAAAGAAAATTGCTGACGACCTTATGAAGTTACAAATTATTGTGAAGGAGCTAGAAGTATATAAGTATTCACAAGAAGGTAAACGTGGAGCGATGATAGGTCTTCTCGATATACTTGAATATGATTTGGAATGCCGTAAATGGAATCTCGAATTTTCTTTAACAAATATTTTAGAAAGAACAAAGAAGAAAATGCTTCATATCGAAGACGCCAATAAGACTTAAAACATTGTTGAAAAAGATTGAGTCTGAAGAGTTTAAGGAAATCGTAAAAGAAATTTTAGATTCGATCGAAATAATAAAACCTGAAAAATCTTAAGATTAATTGAAATAAAATAAGTGACTAAACATACCGCGGGAGTGTAAACC
>CAVQCU010000215.1:0-7852 GCA_963710995.1 uncultured delta proteobacterium | reverse complement strand
GCCCCGCATACGGAGCGATAAAAATCATCGCTGTAACCTTTCAGGTCGATCTTAATGGCGTCAAGCGTCCTGCACATTTCCGCAAGAGGCGCCTCGTTCATGAATCCGCAGCTTATTAATACTGAACGGATGCCCTGCTTTTTCGCGTCCCGGGAAATGTCGGTCAGGTATTCCGTGAAAACCGTCGGCTCATTGTAAGTAAAAGCGATAACCGGCGACTTTTGCTCATGTGCGGCATCGACGATCTTGACGGGCGGTGTAAAGGGAACCTGACGATCTTCCGGTGATGATTGCGAAATTTCCCAGTTTTGACAGAACTTGCACTTCAGAGGACATCCGGCAGTGGCAAGAGAGAATGCCGCGGATCCCGGCAGATAATTATAAAACGGTTTTTTTTCTATCGGGTCAACGTGAATGGATACAGGGCGGCCATAGACGAGGCTCTTCAGCTCTCCGTTGACATTCAGGCGCGTTCGGCATCTTCCCCGTTGACCGTTTACAATAGCGCAGCCATTGGCGCAAAGAAGACATCTGACAATGGTTTCCTCCGGGGGATAGCCATCGCCTTTTATCGTGAGCGGAGTCCAGTAACGGGCCTTTGAAGCTGACCGGATGAGTTCATCTAAATAAGTTTCTCCGAAGGCAAGACCCGAATTGCCACCAAACAAAAACCTCTGCCAGAAAGGATCGGACAGAATCACGCCGGTGCCGCCAACGGTTGCGGCTAGTCTTGCCAGTGTTACTAAAAAATCACGTCTTGAAATCATGATATCCTTAAAAGATTTCTCCTCGTAGATTAAGTATTACACCATTTTTGTATTGTTGAATTATAGGAGAAATGAGAGCTGTAAGTCAATGGGAAAGAGTAGATATCTTTCCTATGGGAAGAGAAAGTTAAGGTTTGTTTCAGGATTTTGGGATATCCACATTTCCGGCAAAGCACTAAAAAGAAGCCTTTATTGCCCGAATCACTCTTCCGGCGATAAAATCCTCAGTCTGCTGTGTTTGCGGCTGTAGAAGAAGTAAATGACGATGCCTATCGCCATCCAGACAAAGAGGCGTATCCAAGTGTCAAGCGGTAAAAACACCATCTGGAGCATGGTCACGAGTGCTCCGGCTATGGGGACGAACGGGACCCAGGGTGTGCGGAACACGCGCGGGATTTCCGGGTGGCGGTAGCGCAGCATGAGTACGCCGATGCAAACTATGACAAATGCCAATAGCGTGCCGATGGAAACCAGTTCGCCGAGGATATTGATGGGAAAGATGCCTGACACCATTACCGCAACACACCCGGTGAGAATCGTCGGTATGTACGGTGTCTTGAAACGCGGATGCACGCGGGCAAACGCTGCAGGCAGTAAACCGTCGTGCGCCATGGAAAAAAATACACGCGGCTGGGCCATGAGCAGAACGAGCACGACAGAACTCAGACCGGCAATAGCGCCGAGCTTGATGAATGGCCGGAGCCACGCAATACCCGGACCTGCGGCATTGACGGCAACGGCAATGGGATCAGGGACCGCCAGATTCGTATATTTCATCATGCCGGTAAGCACACCGGTCATGAGGATAAAAATGATAGTGCAGATGGCGAGCGAACCGAGAATTCCGATAGGCATGTCGCGCTGAGGGTTGCGCGCTTCCTGCGCCGCAGTTGAAACCGCGTCAAAACCGATGTAAGCGAAAAAAATCACGCCTGCGCCGCGCACCACGCCGCTCCAGCCGAATGATCCGAACTGACCGGTATTATCGGGTAGAAAAGGCGACCAGTTGACAAACTTGATAAAAAATACGCCTACGCCGACAAAGAGAACAATGACGATCAGCTTGATAATCACGATGGCATTGTTAACCCTTGTCGATTCGCGGATGCCGATGACCAGAAGTGTGGTCATGAGTCCGACGATAAAAATGGCCGGACAATTCAGGATTGCGCCGGTTGTGTGCCAGCCGCCTGTGACGGAATAGGACAGTGGCGCATGGCTGAAAACCGCCGGGATATTGATATTAAAATCTTTTAGAAAACTGACCACATATCCTGACCAGCCAACCGCGACCGTTGATGCGCCGAAAAGGTATTCAAGCACAAGGTCCCAACCAATGATCCACGCCAAAAATTCTCCTAGTGTCGCATATGCATAAGTGTAAGCGCTGCCGGAGATCGGGATCATTGATGCGAACTCCGCATAGCAGAGGCCTGCCAGCGCGCACCCGATTGCCGAAAGGATAAACGAAAGCACGATTGCCGGGCCGGCGTAATTTGCCGCAGCCTGGCCTGACAATACAAAAATTCCCGCGCCGATAATAACGCCTATACCAAGGCTAATCAGTCCCCATGGTCCGAGGACGCGTTTCAGTTTATGTTTCTCGACCGCAGTATCCTGCATAATAAGCTGCAGCGGTTTGCGCGCAAATAAACCTTTCATGGTTCAATCCTTGTTGTATTGGTAAAATATTGCTTTTTGATGGTTGATCTATTCATCCTATCTAGTTATTGTAAAATCCACTGCCGCCAAAGGAGTATCTATCCCGCGACTTGGAATCCCCCAACTCCAGCCGTGGGAGGAATGCGCCGTAACTCGCGGGAGGTCACATTATTATAGGGAGCCTCCGGCTCCTGCCGGAGGGGGCTCCACTTTTTTAATCAAGGGTCATCAGAACTTGATCCGTTTTTACGGAGTCACCTTCTTTGACATTTATTTCTTTCACAGTTCCCTCGGCGGGCGAGTATATGGGAATTTCCATTTTCATGGCGTCCATGATGACGACTTCGTCCTCAACATTGACCTTGTCACCCAAATTAACAATTATACTGACGATTTTTCCGGTCATAGGGGCTTTTATTTCTATACTCATTTTTGTTAATCTCCTTTTCAAATCTTTCACATTTATCTTATAGAGGGATATTGATTCTTTTATTGATAAATCAGATTTGGATTAATAACCAAATTGCAAAGTAAGGTCAATATAATTATGACCATATTATCAGATTGTTGAAATTAGAATAATTGGTAATAATTAGACATAATTTATGATTATTACCTTGAAATTTGATACTATATAATTTATGTATTCACTATCATTTTGAGGAGGGGGCTATGTCCAGCGAATTGATGAACACCAAAGAAGTTGCCAAATATCTGGATATTCATGAAAAACAGGTTTATCTGCTTATCAAGGCCGGAAAAATCCCCTGTACGCGAGCTACCGGAAAGTGGATATTCCCGGTGAAACTCATTGATGAATGGATACAAAAAAGCGCGCAAGATGGCTTCCAACAAGCCAGAAAAAGAGTCAATCAAATTGAAGGCGCGCTTTTGGCGGCCGGCAGTAATGATCCGATACTGGACATTCTTCTGACGGCCATCAAAAAAGATCATCCGGCCTTTAATATTTTTTCCGCCAATACCGGCAGTATCAGCGGTCTGGAAACTCTCAATACGGGGCTGACGGATATTGCTTTTTCTCATCTCTTTGATCCGCAGACCGGTGATTATAATACGCCTTATTTAAAACAGCATTGCCCGGATCATCATCCGGTCGTTGTGAATCTGTTTTACCGTCAAATCGGTTTTCTGATCGCCAAATCCAAGTCTGATATTTTTAAGGGATGGAAAAGTCTCACCAATAAAAAGATTCGCTTCGTCAACCGGCAGAGCGGTTCAGGCATCAGACTTCTGCTGGATCATGAATTGAAAAACAAAGGTATTACTTGTGGCGATATTTCGGGTTATGACAATGAAGTCTATACACATTTTGAAGTCGGACTTTCTCTCATTTCGGGTGAGGCTGATGTCGGGATCGCGTCTGCCGCTGTGGCAAAAATATTAGACCTGAAGTTTCAGCCTCTGGTCAGTGAGCGTTTTGACATGATTCTCGATAAAAACACTTTTTTTCAACCGGCTATTCAGGCTTTTATCGAGACACTTCAGTCGGACCAATTTAAAAACCGTGTCGAAAAAATAGGTAATTACAATTTTAGGGATGCCGGCAGGATTCTCCATTCTTAGAGAAATCATCCATGGAATAGAATAACGAAAGGAACTGGAGAAAATGAAAGTATCTGTTGGAAAATTTGTGGTGCTGCTTGTTTTACTTTGGTCGTCTCTGGCAATGGCTGCCAATGGAGATAAATTTGTATTTTTATCAAGCACGATCGGCCCGATTGATGCCGGTATCGTCAGCGCTCTGGAAGATCAGTTTGAAAAAGATACAGGCATCCGCGTGCGTCATGTGGGTGCGGGTACCGGAGCGGCATTGGATATCGCCCGCAAGGGCGCTATTGATCTGGTTATGGTTCATGCCAAATTACTGGAAGAAAAGTTTATCGCTGATGGTTTCGGCATCGAAAGAATTCCTCTGATGTACAATGATTTTGTTATCGTGGGACCGGCTTCTGATCCGGCGGCAATTAAGGGAACCAAAACGGCAACGGAAGCATTAAAGAAAATTATGGACAGCGGTTCTTTGTTTATCAGCCGCGGCGACAAATCAGGAACACATGTTACGGAAATGGAGCTTTGGGGGAAGGCCGGAATAAAGCCTGCCGGTTCGTGGTATGCCGTTTTCGAAAAGGGCTCTGAAGGCAATGTTCCCACACTTAAATATACTGATCAGAAAGAAGCTTACACGGTGATTGATCGGGCCACTTATATTTCTATAAAAGATCAAATCAAATTAGTTGTTTTTGTTAAAAGCGATGAAGCTCTGTTGAACTATATTTCTCTGATACCGGTCAATCCGGCAAAATGCCCCAAGGTAAATACGAAAGATACTATGAAATTTGTAAAATGGTTAACCTCGCCTAAAAAAGGTCAGCTGATTATCCGGGATTTCGGCAAGGATAAATATGGTGCGCCACTCTTCTTCCCGAATTCTCCGGAATGGCAAAAATCACAAAAGAAAAAATAAGAATTAATATAAAGGAGAAGAATAATGAAAATATTCAGAAACAGTAAGGTTATAATAACGTTAATGATAGCCGCGTTGCTTTTCGTGTTCGGCACAGCAAATGTTTTTGCCGGAATGGTAGCGCCCAAACAAAAAAATATCATTCTGGCGACCACCACCAGCACTCAGGATACGGGATTGCTTGATGTTTTAATCCCCATCTTTGAAAAGCAAACAGGTTACTTTGTAAAAACGATCGCTGTAGGTTCCGGTCAGGCCATGGCGATGGGACAAAAAGGCGAGGCTGATGTTCTACTGGTTCATTCACCGGATGCCGAAAAGAAATTCGTTGAAGACGGATACGGCATCAACCGTCAGTTGGTTATGCACAATGATTTCATTATTGTCGGCCCCGGCGATGATCCGGCCAAAATCAAAGGTATGAAATCTTCGGCGGAAGCGCTTAAAGTGGTTGCTAAAGGGGAAGATTTGTTTTTATCGCGGGGAGATAATTCGGGAACGCACGCGAAAGAAAAAACATTATGGAAGAAAGCGGATATCAATCCTGTCGGGCAGAAATGGTATCAGGAAACCGGATTAGGCATGGGACAGACTTTAAATGTCGCCGCGGAGAAAAAAGGTTATACACTAGCTGATCGCGGTACATATATTTCTCTTAAGAAAAATCTGGGATTGGATGTTTTAGTGGAAGGCGATGCGGCTCTGCTCAATATTTATCATGTGATTGAAGTCAACAGCACCAAATGGCCGAAAGTCAACGTCGCAGGAGCGAAAGCATTTGCCGCTTTTATGGTTTCCAAAAAAACTCAGAATATCATTAAAACATTCGGTATGGATAAATTCGGTTCTCCATTATTTTTCCCCGATGCCGGGAAAAAAGTTGAAGATTTGGGCAAATAATTCGATATGGAATTAATTGTTCAAGGGATAATAAAAGCTTTTGATCTGATCATCAGTTTTGATCCTGAAGTATTGGGAATAACGTGGCTGTCTCTGAAAGTATCGGGGATAGCCACGCTCATCAGCATTTTCATCGGGGGGACCAGTGGAATAGCTGTTGCTTTAAACAACTTTCGCGGGAAGAAGTTTGTTATCAGTTTAATCAATACAGGCATGGGTTTGCCGCCGGTTGTCGTGGGGTTATTTGTAACGCTTTTGATCTGGCGCAACGGGCCTTTTGGTTTTCTGAAAATCCTCTATACTCCCGCTGCCATGATTATTGCCCAGACGATTATTGCCACACCGATTGTAATGGGTATATCTCTTGCTGCTATTCAAAACCTGCCGCCAAACCTGCGTCTGCAGATTCTATCTTTGGGAGCAAGTCGGTTGCAGATGGTATGGGTATTGATCAAAGAAGCGCGATTACCTCTGCTGGCCGCGATTATGGCCGGTTTCGGAGGGGTCATTTCCGAAGTTGGTGCCTCCATGATGGTCGGCGGTAATATCAAAGGATACTCGCGTGTATTGACGACTGCCACCGTTATGGAAACCGGCAAGGGAAATTTTGATATTGCCATCGCGCTGAGTATTATCCTTCTATTGCTTGCTTTCCTGGTTAATCTTCTACTCACACAGATACAGCAAAGGCAGAATCCACGATGAATTCTGAAAACCTGATAAAAATAGAAAATATAATTTTGCAGCGCGGCGGCGCAACCGTATTGGATATCCGTGAGTTCCAGGTACAGCAGGGAAGAATACTGGCGCTGATCGGACCAAACGGCGCGGGCAAATCCACGCTACTTTTAATGCTGGCGGGTTTATTAAAACCATGTCAGGGAATATTTTATTTTCAAGGAAAGCCTGTTGAAAGCAGGGCTGAATCTGGCCACTTTACGACGTAATGCTGCCGTTGTGTTTCAAGAACCTTTGCTTCTGAATAGTTCCGTTTATGAAAATGTGTCCATGGGCTTAAAATTTAGAAGATTAAAAAATGAAGAAATCAGAAAGAGTGTTCAGAGTGCTCTGGATTATTTTGGAATCGCTCAATTGGCGAAGAGATCAGCTAAAACACTCTCCGGTGGAGAAGCCAAAAGAGTATCGCTGGCGCGCGCTTTTGCCATCAAACCGCAAATTATTTTACTGGATGAAGCTTTTAACTCGCTGGATCCTCCTACTCGGGAAACTATCATTGACGACTTAAAACAGATACTGGAAGAAACAAGAATCACGGCAGTGCTTGCTCCGCATGACCGTGAAGAAACGCTACGTCTGGCGCAGGATGTAAGCGTTATGAATAACGGCAGGATTGTGCAATCGGGAAAAACAGCCGAAATATTTAATCAACCGGACTCTGAATTTGTGGCTAACTTTGTCGGAACCGAATCGATATTGGAAGGCACAGTCAACAGTTGCGCCTCCGGCCATATGGTTATTTCTATAAATGGAAAAGTAATAGAAGCAGTTGGTGATTTTTCCATCGGACAGAAAGTCTACTGCTGTTTGCGACCGGAAAATGTGACTGTATCCAATTATACGCAGGATAAAATAAGCGCGCGCAATATTTTCGAGGCAAAAGTGCAGAAAATTATACGGCAGGGATTTTTTTATAAACTGACTCTTGATTGCGGATTTCCTTTAGTCGCTTATATTACAATACCTTCGTACGAAGATTTAGGTATCGCTAAAGGCGGGATTGTATTCGCCTCATTCAAAGCCACGGCAGTACATGTCATCCCACGGGAAAAGTAACCTTTCTTCGGGAAAAGAAAAAAGGAAAGCAATGATATTGCCGTTATGTTTAAATTCCTGTAAATGAGTGGAATCGAGAATCTCTAGTAAGTGAGTTGGAATGTTATATGGATCGGCATAACATCCCAAGTGAGAAAACCGGAAATAGATTGATTATTGTTTAATCTTCAGTTATTATGCTTGAAAATGCAGTTTTTTGATGAGGGGTGTTATGCCGACAACAGTGTCGGCGTTTGCAATGGGA
>CAVQCU010000214.1:0-8332 GCA_963710995.1 uncultured delta proteobacterium | reverse complement strand
CGCTCGACCCGCACATCTCTTTCCCGCATTAAAATATTTTCGGAAGCGCTGGTGAAAAATATGCCCATCGGCCTGATCGCGCTGGATCATCAAGGCAAAATTGTTACCTGCAATGAAAAGGCGCAAGCGGTATTGGAAGTTGCTTGCAGTGATGCTTTGAGTAGAGACGCCTTGACAGTTTTACCGGAGCCGCTTAAAAAGATACTTGTCGAACTTCCCGCAAGCGGCGGCTTTCTGGAGCGGGATATTCAATTGATTTCCGCTGAAGGCCAAGAGCATATCTGGGAAACTGTCGCGGCAGGTCTTATGGATGAAGGATTTCCCGCAGGCCGAATCCTGCTGATCCGCGATGTCACGGCGATCCGTCAAATGGAAAATGAAGTGACTAAAACCCGTCATTTAAACTCCATCGGCTCACTGGCGGCAGGCGTTGCCCATGAAATCCGTAATCCGCTTAGTTCCATCAAAGGATTTGCCGTTTATTTTAAGGAAAGGCTATCCGGTAATAAAGAAGATGAACAAACCGCGGATGTTATGATTGCCGAAACAGAAAGGCTCAATCGCGTAATCAACCAGCTTATTGAATTTGCCAGACCGCTGAAGTTGAAAAAAGAAAAAGTTCAATTTGTGGAATTAGTGCAGCATACAATTAAATTAATTGCTGCCGACGCGCAGAAAAATAAAATCAGCGTGGAAATTGACGCTGCCGTGGAAATGCCTGCGGTGGAAGTTGATCCCGATAAAATCAAGCAGGTGCTTCTCAATATTTTTCTCAACTGCCTTGCTGCTCTGAAAGAAGGCGGCAAACTGAAAATTGAGCTTCTGCCCGGAACGGATAATCTGACCGTAATAATTTCCGATAACGGCGCAGGAATAGAAAAAATGGATTTACCGAAGATTTACGATCCCTATTTTACCTCGAAACCGGCGGGAACCGGCTTGGGGCTGGCGGTAGTCCAGAAAATTATGGAAGCGCACGGCGGCAAGATTGATGTGGAAAGCACAGCAGCGCAGGGGACAAAAGTTTATTTGCATTTTCCACTTCCTGGCAACAAATATATTAAGGAATAAAAAATGAGAGCTAATCAAACAATTTTAATTGTGGATGATGATCTTGCTCACCGCACCATGCTCAAAAAACTTTTGGGCGGCTGGGGATATGAAGTGTTCGAAGCGGATGACGGTTCGATCGCGATTGACGAAGTGCGCAAGCGGCCATTCGATTTGATTTTGATGGATATCAGAATGCTGAAAGTATCCGGTATTGAAGCCCTCGAACAAATCAAAATTATCAATCCCGCTATTCCCATTATCATTATGACCGCCTATGCTTCTGTGGAGACAGCCGTTGATACTCTGAAGAAAGGAGCTTATGATTATCTCACCAAACCACTGGATTTCGATGAACTCAAGATTGCCATCAATCGTGCCACTGAGCATAACCGGCTCAAGAAAGAAAATGAATATTTAAAAGAAAGGTTGTACCAGAAGTTCGACTCACAAAACATGATTGGCCGCAGTCCGCTGATGGTAAAGCTTTTGGATACCGTGGCGCAGGTAGCCGCAACGGAAGCTATCGTTCTGATTACCGGTGAATCAGGTACGGGTAAAGAAATGATTGCCAATGCCATTCATTATAACAGTCCGCGTAAAGATGCGCCATTCATAAAAATCAATTGCGCGGCGCTGACTGAATCATTACTTGAGTCAGAGCTATTCGGGCACGAAAAAGGAGCTTTTACCGGAGCGGACAAAAGAAGGGAAGGGAAATTCCGGCAGGCGGATGGCGGCAGCATATTTCTGGATGAAGTGAGTGAAATGTCCGCCGCGATGCAGGTAAAGCTCTTACGGGTTTTACAGGAAAGAGAAATAACGCGAGTGGGTGGCGCGGAAGTGATCGCGGTCAACGTGCGTGTTATTGCCGCGTCCAATAAGGATCTAAAAAGAGAAATGGAACAGAAGCGTTTCCGCGAAGATCTGTTTTACAGACTTAACGTAGTGGCTTTGAATGTGCCGCCGCTAAAAGACAGGAAAGAAGATATTCCTATTTTGGCGCAATATTTCCTGCAAATGTTTGCCACAAAGAATAAGAAAAAAATCAGCGGGTTCACCCCGCAGTCGATGGAGAATCTGGTGAAATACGCTTGGCCGGGTAATGTCCGTGAACTGATGAACGCGGTGGAGCGGGCCGTTGTTCTGTCCCGTTTAGAATATCTTGATGCTGACGAACTGGGGCTGCTGATGGCGGATAGTCCAAATGCTTCTGGCAGTGATCAACTTAATTTGACGGGAAATATACCGCTGGATGAGGTGGAAAAGAGAAGTATTCTGGAGGCGGTCAATGCTTGTGGCGGCAACAAAAGCGAAGCCGCCCGCCGCCTGGGTATTACTCGTAAAACGCTGCGGAAGAAACTGGATAAATATGAAAGCGCTGATTGATATGAGCATGCGCAAATTCTTGATAAGAACTTCCTTTTTCAGGGTGGAAATAAATGCATTCTACTTGCAATTGCATCATATGTAAGGAAGTGTGTTGCATATCAAGGAAATCTTGGCCGCAAAATTTGGGGCGCGGCGCCAATGACCGCGCTGAGAGTACATGACCGTGAATGTTAGATTTCAGCGGGCGCCGGTTCGCTAGGTGCAACGTGTTTCATACTGCCTGCGTAGAGCTCGTATTCGAGAAGGCGGCATTCGATTTCACCGTTATATAAGATAACGCGTTGTTTGGTTCTCAAACCTACTTTTTTGATCATCTCTAAATTGCCGGTAAAAATATAACCGCTGTACCCGCCGCCGATCTTTTTGAAGAAATTGCCGATGCCTTGATAAGTCGCTTCCAGTATCTGGAAATCTTTTGCTGTGATGTGACCGCCTTTATCCTGTCCATCGAATGATTTGCGAAGAATAATTTTACGACCGTGTACAGCCGCTTCTCTGTTTCCGCGAAAATCTGTTGAATGCGGTTTTGTATTGATAGCGCCCATGCGCTCGCCATAAGGAGGATTTAAAATGATTATCCCGCCGTTTTCCGGAATAGAAGTTTCTTCATACGGACAGGTATTAAATTCGATCAAGTGATCAACTCCGGCTGTTTGTGCGTTGTGTTTGGCCGCGACCACCGCCGTTTGCTCAATATCCGTGGCGATGATTTTTGTCGGTAATATTTTTCGGGCATTCTCTTTAGTTTTCTTGCGTATTTCCTGCCAGAATTCTTCAGGGAATTCTTTGATGAACATAAAGCCGTAATTATTCCGCAATAGGCCGGGGCGCGATTTAGGGCGATTAATGCCGCCTCAATGGCCAAAGTTCCACTGCCGCACATAGGGTTGATAAAGTTTTTCTCGCCCCTCCAGCCGGTAGCCATAATTACTGCCGCGGCCAATGCTTCCTGCATGGGAGCTTGCAGGGGAATCTTGCGGTATCCGCGCAGGGAAAGACGTTCTCCCGAAGTATCCAGATAAACATCGGCCTGATCGTTCTTCCAATAAACATGGACAACGGCTTTGTCTTTATCCGGGCCGGAATCAGGCCGCCTGCCGCATTTATCGCGCATTCGATCTACAATGGCATCCTTAACCTTGACATTGACGAAACGGGAATCGGTAATCAGAGGGTTATCGACAATCGAGGTCACGCAAAAATAAGCCGCTTTGCCCGAATCATGCAGGAGAGTTTCCCAGGGGATAGCATTCAGTTTTCTATATAGGATTTCCGGGGTATTGACGCTGAAAGTCGCCAGTTGATAGAGGACTCTCTGGGCGGTGCGCAGGTGCAGATTTAAGACCATGGTGTCCTGAAGAGTTCCTTCAGTTTGAATTGCCGTGTCCAGCTCCGCCAGAACAGGAAAATCCAACGCTTCAATCTCTTTCTTTAAATAAGGCGAGACGCCCTTCGGACAAGTCACAAGTATTTTACTTTTCTGGTTCCAAATTGACATGACATCCTTCTAATATCATTTCTAAATCAAAGGTAGTGCTTTAATTTGGAGTTGATATAACACAGTACGATGCTTTTGATAAGTAATATCCGGTAACCATTTTAATCCACATCATATTTCACGACCTCATACTAATATTGATAATTCTTGACCTCAACAGTTCGTAGGCGTAAAATTAACTAAGTTTTATTGCACAAGGGAAGGAGGGTACAGAGATGGCGAAATATCTCTACAATCAGGAAGCTATCGCAAATCTCAGGCTAAGTGATACATCTGTTTTGGACCGTTTGGTTGATTTCGAGTCAGCGCGAGCGGCACATCTGAAGAAGGATCATGCCAAAAGAGATAAGCGCATGTCGCTTGCCGAAGCGATCTCGACCTTTGTGCAGGATGGTGATATCATCACCGACAGCGGCTTCTCATATGTGCGGACACCCCATCAGGCCTTTTATGAGGTCATAAGGCAGGGTAAAAAGAATCTTCAGATGATCGGGGCGCCCAATACCAATCAGACCTTCTTTATTAAGTATGGATGCGTAGCCTATTCCCATAACTCATACAGCGGAGCGGAGATGCGCGGAATTGACCGCAGCTATGATCGCATGCTCAAGGCTGGGTGGGTCAAGATTCTTTCCGAGTGGAGCCATGGAGGAGTCGCACAGGGGTTAAAGGCCGCTCAGCTCGGCACCGCGGGCGTTTTCAGCAAACAGATGCTCGCCAGTGACATCGTGCGCTATAATCCCTACCTCAAGGTTATGCAGCACCCCTTAAGGGATGATCATGATCCCGTAATATTGATCCCGGCTTTGTATCCCGACATAGCCATCATCCATTGTCATGTGGCGGATAAGTACGGCAACGCCTATATCTACGGCCCGGCGGTCAATGACCTTGCGGCGGCGGCCGCGACGCGCAAACTTATTATCACGGCCGAAGAGATCGTCCCCGAGAACGACATCCGCTATAACAAGAAAGGGTCCATCATCCCGTTCTTCTACGCCGATGCCGTGGTCGAGATGCCCTTTGGAGCGGTTCCCGGCAACATGCCCGGATATTACTACTGGTCGCGACAGTGGTGGGAAAAGCTCATGCGTTTTGGTGGCGTTTCCGACGAAAACATGAAGTCATTCCTCGATGAATGGATTATGGGCACCAAGGATCAGTTCGAATTTGTCGAGAAGCTGGGAGGCGCCAAGTGGATCGCCGAGGCCCGTCGCCAGACCAAGGCCGCCGAAGGCGACAATGAAGACATCGATTTTTCTTACGAAGAATATACCCTGAAACATGATTCAGGATTCTACTATTAAGAAGGAGTTATCCATGCAAGACCTGAATGCACCTGCCAATCCGTTGGAAACATTGGCCTATATCATCGCACAGCAGATTCGCGATCATTCGGTCGTGTATATCGGCACCGGGATTCCCATGGTGGCCGGGATTCTGGCCAAGAAAACCCATGCCCCCAATATTACCATCGTTTACGAATCCGGGGGCCAGGATCCAATCCCGGGTGACATGCCCTGGTCTGTCGGTTGCCCCTTTACCTGGCGCAAATCCCCCACGATCATGGAAATGTCCTATTCTTTCGCGCAATGTTATAACGGATACGTGGATATCGGATTCTTAGGTTTTGCCCAGGTGGATATGTATGGCAACGTAAACACCCACATCATTGGCGAAGATTTTCACAAGCCCAAGGTCCGCCTGACAGGTAGCGGCGGGAATAACGATCTGTCTTCCCTAACCGAGAACATGGTGTTGGTTGGACTCCAGTCCCCGGATAAATTTCCGGAGAAGGTTGATTTCATCACTTCAGTGGGACATCTGACCGGCGGCAACTCACGCGAAGAGGCCGGACTCCTGGGTAACGGACCGGTCGCTGTGATCAGCCCATGGGGCGTCTATGACTTCGAACCGGTCAGCAAACGTATGCGGATCAAATCACTGACTCCCGGCGTCACTTTTGATATAGCTCAGTCGCTCACCGGCTTCGAGCTTCTCAAACCGGAAGGGGATATCCCCCAGACAAAGTTGATCACGGACGATGCCCTGAAGATCATGCGCGCCGAGGTTGACCCGCGTGGCGTTTTTACTACCATGCCAACCGCATAAATATTAAGAAAAGAGGATACAGCATAAGGGTCGGCGAAGAATAACAAGATGATTGCGTGCAAAACATTTCTCATATAAATCATCCCGATGATTTGATGTCTTCAAGAAGATGACTGCGATCATCAAACGTTTCGATGAACATACCATCCTTTTGAAAGCTGATAATCGTTTTGGAAGCATTGCCTACACAGGCGCTTAGGAATTCATTTAGGTTGATGCTTCTTATCCGGCAGATAATAGCCGCAATGATGAAGTTGTGGGCAACTACCAATGCGTCTTCCTCTTTGTTAATAATCTTTTCCATAGCGCGCCATGCACGCTCCTGCAGTTGAGTCAATGATTCTCCGTTGGGCATTTGGACAGAAGCCGGGTCGGCAATCCATTTGTTCAGAAAATCTTTTTCGCAGGCTATAAGTTTTTTAAAGGAAACGCCTTCAAAGTTTCCCTGGTCAATTTCCATCAGGTCTTGATGAGTATGAATTTCCTTTCGATGGAACTTGTTGATAATCTCCGCTGTTTGCAGCGCTCTTTTTAGCGGGCTGGCATGGATCGTTCTGATAGGATGATCTTTCAGGGATAAGGCCAGAAGCCGGGCCTGTTCAATTCCGACAGAGCTTAACTCAACATCGCTTATTCCTTGAATCCGCCCCTCTTTATTCCAAAGTGTTTCCCTGTGTCTGATGAGAATCAATTGCATAGAGTCCTTATTGAGCCGCATACATCACCAGACTCCTGTCTGGTGTTTTATGCGGCTCAATAAATTCTGTTTATAAGCGTTTAATCCAATTTTAGGATTCTATGATTACTCCATTACAATAGCATAAAAAATATTGATAGTGTCCCTTTTTTTCACTTATAGTATTTCCTCACCACCGCCGTAATCACTCCGGCAATTCGTAATTTTTCCTGTGAACTGATTGGCGGATACTTCGGGTTGGCCGCTTCTAAAGTTACCTTTTTACCTTTTTTACGAAAATACTTTATTGTCCAGTTACCATCTACTTCCGCCAAAATTATGTCCCCATTTTTTGGTTCCCTGCCTCGCTCCACAATAACTAAATCTTTTTCCTTTATTCCTTCACCAATCATAGAATCACCGGTAACGGAAAGAACAAATGACGATGCCGGATGATTTATGAGATATCCATCAAATGATATTGTGTCTCTGAGTTCTTCTTCCGCTGGCGAAGGAAAACCCGCCGCCACCCTGCCCACGATGGGAAGGTTGAAAGATAAACGCGCAGGTTTTAGAAACCCCTTTGCGTCTTTTTCTAATACGCCTTTATCCAGCAGTTTTTTTATCCAATACTCGGCGGCGCTTTTAGCTTTGACGCCTAAAAGAGGAAGCATTTCAGAATAGGTAGGCATTCGTCTGCGTTCCCGAAAAAACGAGGCAAATTTTTGCTCAACAGCGTTAATGTCTATTCTTTTCTTCATAGAAACTGTATATAGGACGAACGTCCTATTGTCAAGATTAATTTTCTTAAAAAATCCCGGAATTCTTAAGCGGTTTGCCGGGAAATCTGATATAATTCTAACAAACTGGATTTACCATAAAGGGCACACGACCCAGTCGAGCTGGGTAATGATAAAGAAGAAGTTGTAATCTCAGGATAAAGATATGTGTGGAAGATTTGTACTGATAAGCGATTTGAAGAATATCCAAAAGAATTTCAACATTCAGGATATATCATGCGACTACCAGCCGAGTTGGAATATAGTGCCCAACCAATTAATACCTGCTGTAATTAATCACGGAGGAATTAATCAATTAGTCTGTTTCCGGTGGGGGCTCATTCCATCATGGTCAAAAGACTCTTCAATTGCCAAAAAGCTGATTAATGCCCGCGCTGAAACAGTGGATAAGAAACCAAGCTTTAAAGATGCTTTCAAAAAAAGGCGGTGCCTGATCGTTGCTGACGGATTTTACGAGTGGAAGAGAGAAGGCAAAAGTAAAATACCGCTGTATTTTTATCTAAAATCAGGCCGGCCTTTCGGGTTTGCAGGTCTTTATGAAACATGGATATCGCCGGATAAAAAGGAAATCAATACCTGCGTAATCATTACCACCGCTGACAACGAACTGATTTCTCCTATTCATGATCGCATGCCGGTTATCTTATCCAATGAACAGGGAATAGTTTGGCTGGACAGCGATGTGGTTGATGTCTCTGGTCTGCTATCGATTTTGAAACCATACCCTGCTGAAGAGATGAACTACAAACCGGGAATCGGGCCGCATAATTTTTAATCCCGCGACCTGGAAAGGGAGTGTAAATC
>CAVQCU010000213.1:0-5315 GCA_963710995.1 uncultured delta proteobacterium | reverse complement strand
ATTATAATACTCAGATTATTATAGATAATAATGGTTGCGTGATCGGTAAGTATCGCAAAAAACATTTGTATGGATCAGATTATAATTGGGCTTCAGTTGGTGATTTAGGCTATAAATATATAGAAACAGATATTGGGAAAATAGGTCTTGGGATTTGTTACGATATAAATTTTCAAGAAATGTTAGATTACTTTTCTAAGATACCCATTGACATATTTACCTTTTCAACAAATTGGATAGCTAAAGATTTGCCTTTTGTGAACTGGTTAAAAGCAATGGAAGGGCGGCACTTTAATTTTATTGCTTCTAACAATTGGGGGCAAGAAAAAAGTATTAAATTCTCTGGAGGTAGTATTATACTTTCAGCGAATGGGAAAACATTATCTCAAACACAAGAATCTTCAGATTCTATTATATTTGCTAATGTTGATCTGCCCCAAAAAACAAAAAAAATTTTATTAACCGGATTTGAACCATTTGGAGAATATTCGGTTAATTCTTCATGGGAGGCAGTTAAATATTTTGATAAACAAACAATCAAAGGCTATTCCGTAACATCACTTATCTTGCCTGTTGAGTACAAAAAATCTGTAACCAAATTATTGAGCTTTATTGATTCTTATGATCCGGACATAATAATATCATTCGGCATGGCTCCAGATGAATACATCAGGCTTGAAAAAAATGCGAGAAACAGGACCGGTCCTTATGAGGACAATATTGGAGAAGTTCCCCCAAACATGTATATTCTTAAAAATATGCCATTAATGTATGAGAATAGACTTCCGCTAGAGAAAATTTACAATGGATTGCTGGCTAGTGATATAAAAGTTGAGTATTCAAATGATGCAGGATCTTATGTATGTAACTATTTATTTTACAGCTTAATGGCTTTTGGCGATAAGCATAGAACTCGTAAATCTTTGGGCTTTATTCATCTACCACCTATAAGTAATAATTTTTCATTAGATAAATCAAGACAAAGCGTAAAGATAATACTCGATGCTGTAATTAGTCATGAGTTAAGTAAAATAAAAGAACAAAATAATTAATACAATAATTTTAAACACGCAAATTCACTGCTAATACTCACGCTTTGAATTGTAATGTTTAACTGAAATCAATGGTTCTAAATAAATTTTGATTTTACTCTTTTGTAGATAAAGTAAGCACTTCTTCCTTAAATATAGCACCGAACGATTTTCCCATACATACTTTCTTTCAAGCGGTAATCAATATTTAATTGACATACAAGACCGGACTTACTATAGTTCAACCATCAACAATAATGACACTTCGATTCCATTAAAAGAAAAATTTGTTTCATGTGATTGAATATATAAATATTAGTCTTACCACTAAATTGTGCATGGGTATTAGCCTTAATGATTTTTTTTATATGGGGATGTCAGATTAAAAGTCTAAGGAATTATTATGCGTATATTAAAAAGAATTCTCCTCGGTTTACTGATCTTTATCCTTCTTTTTGGTATTGCCGGTTTTTTCATTGCGCCCGCTGTTCTCAAGCCGCTGATCATTGAAAAAATTTCGGCGGCTCTGCACAGAAAAACATCAATCGCTAAGATCAACATCAATCCTTTTGCGCTTTCAGTGACCATCAAAGAATTTTCGATTGAAGATCCCGGCAGGAAATCACCGTTTGTCGCGTTTGACGAACTATATGTGAATGCCGATGCGGTTTCTTCAATTTTCCGCAGGGCATTGATTCTGAAAAAAATCAGTCTGAAAAACCCCTACTTCGGCATATCCCGCAAACAAGATGGCTCATATAACTTCACCGACCTTATCCCCAAGGGTGAGGAGAAACCCAAGCCTGTCAAGGAGGAGAAACCTTTTCTTTTTTCTTTAAACAATATTCAGATTATCAATGGAAAAATTGATTTCCACGATGAACCCAATCAAACCAACCATACCGTGCGGGAGATGAACCTTTCCATTCCCTTTGCTTCCAATATCGAATACTATCTCAAGGAATATATCGAACCGAAATTTTCCGCCATCATCAATGATAATAAATTTGAGCTTACAGGCAAAACTCAGCCCTTTCTTACATCGCGCGCCACGAGCTTTGATCTAAACATTCAGGATTTAGACATCCCCTTTTATCTGAAATATGTTCCTGTAAAAATGAACTTTAAACTCAATTCCGCGCGCCTTGATACGAAAATGAAAATGAATTTTGTCATGTATAAGGACAAATCGCCTTCTCTTGTGCTATCAGGCAATGCGACTTTAAGAAAAATAATTCTGGATGATTTACAGAATAATAAAATTCTGCATCTGCCATCCCTGAGCATCAACATGACATCCGTCGAACCGCTCGCGCCGAACATTCATCTTTCTGAGATTGCCATACAATCGCCGGAATTAGTCATCCGCCGCGACAAGCAGGGCGAAATCAATTTGCTCAATCTAATACAAAAGCAAACCCCAAAAGAAAAAACTATCGCCAAGGAAACCGCAGCAGCACCCACAAAGAAAACCGAATTAAAATTCCGGCTGGATAATTTTCTCATCGATAAAGCAGATATTACTTTTATTGACGCCAAACCATATCATCCGGTAAATATTCATATCGTGCCCCTGCGATTGAAGGCTGCCAATCTTTCCCTGGAAAAAGGTGTGCAGGGGACTATTGATCTTGCGCTCACTCTGGATAAAAAAAGTGAAATATCAGCAGAGGGACCGTTGGGCCTAGAGCCGCTTAACACTAATCTGGCACTGAATGTAAAAAATATCGGCATTCGAACATTTCAATCCTACTTTACCGATAAAGTTAAAATTGATGTTACACGCGGCGCGGTTTCGACCACCGGTAATTTTTCTCTAATTAAAGACAAAAAGGGAGAGCCGATCATTAAGTATGCCGGTAAAATTTTCGTAAACAATCTGGCCACTATCGACAAAGCCCAATCCAATGATTTTCTGAAATGGAAAGCGCTTTCTTTCGATCAGATTCAGGCAGGCTACAATCCTTTTTTCCTGCATATTAAGACTATTTCGCTTGCCGATTTTTATGCGCGTATCATCGTCAACCCCGATAAGACAACTAACATTCAGAATATTTTAAGCGATAGCAGCAAAAAAGAGCCGGAGAAAAATGATGCTCCCGCCAAGTCCGTGGGAAAGAAACCAGAGGCAAAGCCTCCGGAAAAGCCCGCGGATATTAAAATAGGCAAAATAATATTTCGCGGCGGCAACATTGATTTCCGTGACAATAATATCAAACCTAACTATGCGGCAAACATGCTCAACATGACCGGTAGCGTAATCGGGCTTTCTTCTCAGGATATGACGCGCGCTGACATCGCGCTCAAGGGCAATCTTGGATACGGCTCGCCTATCGACATTGCAGGCAAGATCAATCCGCTGGCCAAAGATCTTTTCGTCGATATTAAAATCAGTTTTAAGGATATTGAGCTGAGTCCCGTCAGACCATATACGAACAAGTATCTTGGCTATCCTATTATCAAGGGCAAGCTTAATTTCGATGTGACCTATCTGGTGGATAAAGGTAAACTCGATTCACAGAATAAAGTGACAATCGACCAGCTAACCTTTGGAGATAAAGTGGAAAGCCCTGACGCAATTAAAGCACCGGTTACACTGGCTGTATCTCTTTTAACCGACCGCAACGGGCAGATCAATCTGGATATTCCCGTATCCGGGAGCCTCAATGATCCCAAATTTAAAATCTGGCCGATCATCTGGCAGGTACTTGTAAATCTCATCACTAAAGCCGTCACATCGCCCTTTTCACTGATAGCCTCTCTTACCGGCGGCGGTGAGGAGTTGAGCTTTATTGAATTTGATTATGGAAACGCCGTGGTTACAGATGAAAGCCGCAAAAAAATAACCACCATCGGAAAAGTTCTTTACGAACGGCCTGCTATGAAACTGGATATTGAGGGATATATTGATCCGGAGAATGATAAGGCAGGTTTGAAAAAAGCGGATTTGAACCGCCGGATCAAAGCACTGAAACTCAAAGAAATATTGTCAGAAGGCGGTGAGCAGGTTGCTCTTGAGCAAATTCAGCTAACTACTCAGGAATATGAGAAGTATCTGAAGCAAACTTATGATGCAGGAAAGTTTACCAAGCCGCGTAACGTTTTGGGTATTGCCAAGAAACTTCCGGCGGAGGAAATGGAAAAATTGCTGCTGAACAATATTGAGTTTACGGACAGCGACCTGCGGCAGCTTGCCGCCCGGCGCGCACAAAATGTCAAGGAACTGATTCTTCATCCTGGCAATGTCGACGCCAGCCGCGTGTTTATTGTAGAACCGAAAACACTTTCCCCGGAGAAGAAAGAAAAAGTTAAAGACAGCCGCGTAAATTTTAAGCTGAAGTAAATAATCTTTTAAATGTAGTCTGGCTCGTGAATCTCTATAAATTCACCGCAGACACAACATTTTGGATAAGCCAATGATTGAGTTTAAAAGTTAATACCTTCAACCAATAATCTTCCCTTATTAATATTCATTGACGTTGCGGACTTGTTGTGAAAGAAACATTTTTCATCACAACTAAAATGTTAAAAATTCTTCAGTTAAGTTGTAAGGAGTTATAGGATTTGAGTATTACCACTTGAAAGGTGCAACGTAAAAATTAGCCGGAGCGTAGCGATCGGCTGTATTGCCTGGTTATGTTAAAAATAATCTTGGAATGAGGCAGGGAAATTTTTAATGGTCTTTTGCATATGTTCTTTGAGCAATATTAAGTGATTCCCAAAATCAATGTGAACATCCTTCCCTGTATCATTTCCTAACCATCGAGAAGAGACCAAGAGATTTTCGGAAAAGATTGAAAGTACTGGTGGAGAATAATTTAACAAAGTAAAGGGAGGTAATAAAATGTCCCTAAAAGAAGACATGCTGCAGGCATCAAGAGAAGCAGGTATTAATCCTTATTCTCAACCGTTCAAACCTAGTGATTTAGGACTGAAATCTTCTAAATATGGCTCTTTTTCAGACTATTGTGAAAACACTCGATCTTCGATGCATATGTTATCCTGAAACCAGTAGAATTCAGGAAAGATGATAAACCTCTTAGATATTTATTAATCAGATAAATAAAGGAAGATATAAATTAATGGCAGAAAAACTTGATCAGAAACAGACCATAAGTTTTAAAGAATTGTTGATGTCCGAAGTGATTCAGTTAGAAGCATTGATTAATCTTCTGGACAAGAAAGGTATAATCAGTAAACAGGAATTGCACGGAGAAATGAAAAGGGTTCAGGCTAAGATGATTAAATCCGAAACATGAAACGCTTAGACTAAGCATTTCTTCC
>CAVQCU010000212.1:0-109670 GCA_963710995.1 uncultured delta proteobacterium | reverse complement strand
AGCGATCTGGCTTGTTGCTTACGGGATCGTCCGGATTACTTTTATTGCTTCATTTTTCATGATTTTTACTTTGGCTTGCGGACAGGCTTTTACTCCTAGCTGGAATTTCAGCGCGATAACCGGCGCGCTAGCGACGTTTCTGCTGATCTTATTTAATCACAGGAAAAATATTATCAACTACCGGGAAATTGTTGACACTCAATAAATGTTATCGTACATTTCAGGCCGTCATTTCCTCTGATCCTGTACGTCATTGTCTTTTGAAGTATTGAATTTCTCTTTCGTGTTTTTCCGCAGCCTCACGAGTTGTGAATGTTCCAAGATTTCTCCGTTTCCCGGTTTTGGGATTCTTCTTTAGAGAGTATATGCGGTACTCACCTGTTTTGAGTTTCCTGATCATCTTTCAGTTCTCCTATGGACATTCAATCGTCCAACGCTAAGAATCAGGTGGTGTATCAGAGATCGGCTGCATCGTTTTGTTATATTTTTCTTCCTTTAATGCCCAAAGAAATCCCAATATCACAGCACTGAGAGATATACATAAGAAAAGAATCCTATTATTTATGCTGTCTGCTAAGCTTCTACCAAATAAGTAAAACGAAAGAATACAAACGAACCATAATATTCCGTGCCCTAAACGTATTGATACATTTGATGAGTAAATGCTTCTTGTTGCAAATACAAGTAGTCCAGACTTTGAATAAAAGACCAGTAACAAATAACAAAGAACAAGTTTAACAATATTTTCAATATACTGTTCTGAATCTGGAACTGGAACCTTTTTCTTTATTCTACTAATACCAACTATCCTTGCATCAATGATTGGGTATTCATTTGAAGATGAAAACAATTCCATCTCAAATTCCTCGTCAGAATTCAGCAGCATTGGCTCAATCAAAAGTTTGTTATTATTAATTTCGTATTTTGGCGTAAGATTCTCAGGAAACTTTTTCTTCAGTCTTGCCAAATATATCATCGTATCATCAGGCACATTGATTGAAATAGGTTTTTCAAAATCATCCTTTTTAATTGGCTCAGAGCCAGAATTTCTTATCCTGAAGGTATAAAGCACAACCTTGTTTACGCTTTCTCCTTTAATTTTTAATTCTAAGTCTTTTATGGGGAATTCCTCACCGAACAGTCCAGACTTTTCCAAGTTAATGTAAGAAGAAACGGAATAACTCCCACTAAGACCATAAGTACTGTTGACAATATCCATTTAGTATTTTCTTGAAGCATCGCTCTTCCTCATAAATATAACAATTAATATACTGAATAAATAAATCCGCTGTTTTTCAAACAGCGCCAATATTATTTAATAATTAAACGATTATTATGTTCTGTCCTTTTTTAATAAATCGTATCGGCGCAGAGCCAAGCGATGTGATTTTTCCGTTTGGTGCAACCCTCAGTGCACCTTCAGCAGGGATGCCGTAACCGACAGTGCCTTGCGGGAAGAAACCCAGCAATCTTTTCATTTCCATCCAGTTGTCTTCTTCATCGTGAACATCGCAAAGCAGCGGCGCAAATTCCAGGCAATCCAGAAGTTCGACTGTGCTGTCATCATCAGTATCGCGCCAGTGCATCCAGTAGAGGCACAGCATGATAGCTCCGGCGGAGATTCCACAGAAAAATTTACCCCGGTCATACAGCTCTCTTAGGGAAGGAATTAAATCCCGTTTGTGCAAATATTTCATTCCCAGATCCACATCGCCGCCGCTGATAAAGATAATGTCACTCGCGAGCAAAATATCTTTAGCTTTAGCCGGATCAAATCGCCGCACGATGGGAACAAGCGTCACATTTCCGGCGCCGGCATCCATTAATATTTGACTTAACATTAAAAAGAATTCTTTGTTATCGTTGCTGGCTGTGCCGATATAAGCGATGTTGGGCGCTTTCTTCTGACTGCTCTTTAATACTTCGGTCAGAATCGCGCTATTATTTTTCGACTGCGGCCCTCCGGCAATCAAAAAAATATCGGCAGGTTTTGATTTGTAATCTAGGGACGGCATGCAAGTCTTTATCAACCTCCCTCAGGTTTGCCATCTTACAAAGTATACATATTAGGGGAACTACTTACTAGTGATTCCGGTCAGCCGTTGAGTCTCGCGTTGAATTCTTCAAGGGTGAAGTTGTATTCCTGAGTACCGTAATACTCTATGGCAAAAGAAGCGCAGACACTTCCCATCCGTGCGCTTTGTTCAATATCTTTGCCGTGAACCAGACCGCTGATCAGGCCTCCTCGGTAAGAATCTCCGGCGCCGGTCGGGTCCACCACATTCTTTGCTTTGAAGGCGGGAATAGCAATTTCATTATATTGCGTGGAAACCTGTGAACCCAACTCTCCCAGAGTGGTAATGATCGTCCCGGCCATTTTCAATAAGGCATCCTTATTCAACCCTGTCTTGCTGATGATCAGGCTCAGTTCGTAATCATTAACGATTAGTATTCGGCATCCTTCGATGACCTGGATCAAATCTTTTGTGTCCCACATAGGTAAAGATTGTCCGGGATCAAAGATATAATCTATTCCTTTGACTTTGCAGGCGCGCGAGTAATTAACCATGTCCTCAAAATTGCCGGGAGAAATGATAACAATTGTTTTTTTGGGATCGAATTTGTCGAAGTCCAATGTAGATTGATATTTCATAGCCCCGGGATTGAATCCGGTGATTTGGTTATTGGCCTTGTCGGTGGTAATATAAGCACCTGCCGTAAATTCGTCGGCGATGATTTTGATGCTTTCCGTAGATATTCCGTTTTTCGCCAGCCAGTTGTAGTACCTTTGGTAATCATGGCCAATAGTGGCACAGATGATTGGTTTTTCACCCATCAGTGTGAGCGAGTAGGCGATATTACCCGCTGTGCCGCCGTATTTTTCCTTCATGCTATTCACTTGGAAACAAACGTTTAGCATGTGAATTTTATCGGGCAGAATGTGATCGGAGAAGTGTCCGGGGAAATCCATAATCCTGTCATATGCCAGTGAGCCGGAAACAATTATTTTCATAAAATCAACCTTTTCAATTATTTCAAAATCATTGTCTGAACTGCGTAGACTATAGAAAATATTGATTTGTGTGTCAATGATATTTTACAATACCATTTCCCAATCAAAGCGCTATCTTTGTTGGCGTCGTTATCGGTTTCCTCAACGTATAACCTGAAGGTCACGCGTTATTAATACGCCTAGCCGCCGCGATATCGTCTTTGATTTAGAAATGGTATAAAGTAGATTGCTGGTAATCTAGTGACCACTACCAAAGAGCCTGTCAATGTTAACGGGAATGTTTGAGCGCGTTAATCTGTACTTGCCGGACGGTTCGGTTTCAATTTTTTCTACAAAACGCACATTAATGACGGCGCTTCGGCCATAAAGAGACAACAACCGTTCAATTATTTTTTCCTTCAGGAAATTACAGGTGTCAGCTTCCTCATCAAGAACAATGTTGATATTATAAATACTATCTTGTTGAAAAACCTGATACTCAGCAACAGATTCCCAGCCAGCCATAATAGATTCGATTGTTGCCGTGGTTACCGGAGCCCCATCTGTCGTATAGGTGAGATTAGCGATACGACCGGCAAATCCGTTGCCAATGTATCCGTCATCGCGGCCGCAGGCGCAAGAGCCGGCAGGATCAATCTGCACCAGGTCACCAACGTCGAACCTGATTAAAGATCGCCAGGGATTGGTCAGAGTTGTCAACAGCAATCTTCCCACGTAAGGATATCCATATTCAGGGCGCATAAACTCTACATCAATTCGGCAGCAGGGAGATACCTGATGAAGTTTCCCCTGTTCACATTCCATAAACACATATCCCGCTTCAGTCGAACCGTAGGAGCTGATTAAAGGAGAGCGAAAAGCTTTTTGAATATGCCCTCTGGACAGAATTCCCGGATTTTCATAGGTAAGAGTAATTACCGGTGGTTGAAAAACTTGCCGATTGTGCCGGTGAGCATATTGGGCGACCTTCGCCAGATATGATGGATTTGCCTCCAGAATGGTGGGCTGGAATATCTCAAGCTCGCGAATGATCCGTTCGATTAGCTTGCCGTCCCAAAGGGTCGGATTAATTTTTTCGTTGAGATATAAAAAGCGACCGAGGGTTCGTTCCTTCAGAGTCAGTAAACTATTTTCAGAAAGGATGCCTGTATTCATGGGACTCGTCAGAATAGCTTCACGATGATTGCCTAATTTTAATGCCGCTGTATGAGAATTGTAGCACCATGACGCGGATTCCGACGCGTCCCACCACGGTTGATACCAAACATTTGTGATCCGCTCTTCAATTGTTCCGCTGGTATTGACGAGTTCGATTTCTCCGCGCTGCAGGGCGGCGTCAATATCTGCCCCATGGGGAATGAAATTACGCCAGGTGTGTTTCCGTAGATCACGTTTGGAAATAGCAGGCATTGCCTGAAAACGCTCGTCAACCGCAACGGATGAACCGGGGTCCAATGCCTTCCACGCTTTATACGCCTGTACATGGTGGATGGCGGTTTCCATGGCCTTTGTTGATAGAAGGTTATAATTTTCAGGAAAATGAGGAGATACTTTCATTATTAAAACTCTAGCACAGCTTCTGATTAATAATATCTGCGGCAATATCGCGGACATTTTCCATAGCCGTTGGCAGGTCAATCGTGCGCAGACAACGATCTTTCATAACAATCTTGCCATTGATAATGCTGGTTTTTACGTCTGCGCCGCGGGAGGCATAGACAAGTTGAGAATAACAATTATAAAGCGGGGTGAGGTGAGGTTGGTTCATATCCACCAAAATTATGTCGGCTTGTTTTCCTGTTTCGATAGAACCAATAAATTTATCCAGCCCCAGTACTTTTGCTCCGCCGATCGTGGCCATCGTTAAAACTGTTTCCGCGCTCATTACTGTAGGATCAAGGGATGTGACTTTGTGAATTTTTGCCGCCGTATCCATTTCCCGAAACATATCCAGATCATTGTTGCTTGCGGAACCATCCGTTCCTAATCCCACTTTGATGCCGCGTTTCAGCATTTCAGGGACAGGGGCGACCCCTGTCGCGAGCTTCATGGAGCTCTCAGGGTTATGTGAAACCCTGACGCCCAGATCAGCAAAAACAGCCATATCTTCTTTGGTAAGCCAATTACAATGAACGGCAACGGTTTGTTCATCCAGAACGCCCAGATCAAGTAGATGCCGCACAGGTTTTTTGCCGTAACGATTTAAGATAATATCGATCTCATCTTTATTTTCGAGTAAATGCATCAGGTATAGAATACCGGCTTCGCGGGCGGCTTCCTTTACGTTGACAAGTGTTGCCGGAGAACATGTATAAGGAGAGTGACAGCAATATGCCGGTATAATCATCGGCGCATAAAACTGCCAGCGTGTCACAAAACGCTCAGCCGCCGCCATCCTTTTCCCTAACTTGGACTTATCCGGTGTGATAAAATCAGCGAAACCCTGCGAGACAACAGCGCGCATTCCGGCGGCATTGAGAGCTTCCGCGATGGCGTCTTCAAAGAAATAGCCATCGCAAAAAGTTGTCGTGCCGGAGAGAATCATTTCCGCCATGGCGAGTGTCGCTCCGTCATAAACCATTTTCTTATTGACGAAACGTGCCTCCGCCGGGAAAATATGTTCGGTTAGCCACTCCATTAACGGCAGGTCGTCAGCCATGCCCCGGAAACAGACCATCGGCAGATGCGTATGCGTATTGACTAATCCGGGCATAACAATGCAGCCGGACGCATCGATTGTGTCTTTAGTCTTGAGGGCGGTATATCCTTGATCGCTATTTCGTCCAACCGCGACAATAAGGCCGTCTTTAATGCCGACAACGGAATCTTCGATGATTTCCATTCCGGCGGACATGGTCATCAGCGTTCCGCCGGTAATCAATATATCCCAATTATTTTCTTGCATGGGTTATTCAATTTTATTTCGTGGCCCGGGATACTGTAATAGTTGCGGTTTTACTTCCGGACATATTACAGGTTGCGGTTACTTCCAGCTTATCGCCTTGTGCGGCGGCCACTTTATAAGTATAGGTAAATGGCACTTCTTTTGGTTGTGTGTCATAATTGGTTGTGCTGATCACGGCAGAGTTATTCTTGATATCAACAGATTTAATATGATGAAAACTGAATGAAGCTTTATGCGTGATTGTTACCGCCAGAGTTTGTACGTTGGAATCATATTCGAGTGTTACATCCTTTGGCGCGTCGGCATAGGACACTTGCGGATAGAAATAAAAAATCATTAAAACAAATACCAAGGCGATAAAAATACTTGTCGAAATTACGGATTGTTTTTTCATAGTAAACCTCCTTAAATTTTTAATACCAATTCTAAAGGAATTTTTCGCCATATTGGCGACAAATTTTCGGCAATGTAAGATTCTATTTAATTATGCGCTCTCCTAAAGGAAATGCGCTTCCGATCAAAGCGCTGTTCCTCGTAAGAAGCAAACGTACAGGCATGATCAGGAAAAATCAGCCGGGAAATTTTGCCTCCATCAATTCGTTGCCAATCAACCCCAGTGCAACACTAAATCCCACAGCTATTATTGTCAACACGGTGAATAATGCCATTACAGGTATGGACGACTGCCGCAATGCAAGAGCAACGGCGACAATAAGAATAGATGTAAACAGGAAGCTCAGCCCGAATATAATTTTCTTTTTCAAAAAAGGCGTTGCAACTTTCCGGAATCTGGTCTTGCCGTCAACAAGTCCGGTTAGCAAGGCCAGAATAAGAAAAAATGGGAGAACAGATGAAATCACTTGCATTGAACAATACAAAACCCTATTAATTTGAGGTGGCGCGACAAAAGATAAAACGGCCAGAACAAATAGAGTAAAGGCGAAAGATTGTGGAAAATGCACAATAATGGGATGAATATGGAGCCTAAGGATTCTGCGTCTCTTTTCCGTTACAGGGTCTGCATAAGGTTCAAACATTTTTGCAGGCGCGCCACAGGCAGGGCATACATCTTTTATCTTACCCTCGCAGGTTACATAACCGCACGCTTTACATCTGATTAAGTTGGCCATGAGAACATCTCCTGTGCAGTTTTATTATACCAATTCTAACTCAAAGCGCTATTTTTGTTGGCGTCGTTGTTGGCTTCCTCAACGTATGTATAATACGCCTCGTAGCCTCCGCCTAGCCGCCTAAATATCATCTTTGATCTAGAAATGGTATAGGGCAACAACAATATGATAATATATTTGAGTATCAAATGACAGTTAAAAAATTAAGTTGTTGAAAAGTCACATTCAATTCGCTAGTATTCATCAGCAAAACTTGGAGGTGTTTATGAGTGTGTTACTTCTTGCCCGTATCCAGTTCGCCTTTACGGTAGGCTTTCATTTTCTCTTTCCGGCCATGACTTTGGGCACTGCTCTGATTATCCTCATATCCGAAACCATATATCTCGCCAAAAAAGATGAAGTCTATAAAAAGATAACTGATTTTCTGGCCAGGCTACTTGGGCTGATTTTTGTGATTGGCGCGGCAACCGGCATTGTCATGGAATTTTCTTTCGGCACGAATTGGTCGGGATATTCCCGGGCGGTAGGAGATGTTTTCGGGCCGATACTCGCGGCCGAAGGCGTTATCGCTTTTTTTCTGGAATCGGTATTTATCGGAGTGCTTATTTTCGCCAGAAACAAGGTTTCGGCTAAAGTTTACTGGGCAGCGGCGCTGCTGGTATTTTTAGGTGGTCACCTTTCCGCCTTCTGGATAGTGGTCGCCAATTCCTGGATGCAGACTCCCTACGGTTACACGATAAATGAAGCGGGTAAAATTGTTTTGACCAGTTTTACCGATGCCGTTTTTAATCCATCAACAATCATCAGGTTTTGTCACACGGTAATGGCTTCGTGGATGACCTGCGCTATAATGTTGGCGGGAATCGCCGGATATTATGTAAGAAAAGGTTTGCACGGTGAGAGTGCTAAAACAATGCTGAAAATCGGCATAATTCTTTTTGCCGTGACACCGCTGCTGCAACTGGCGACAGGACATGTTCATGCGATAGAAGTCATCAATATGCAGCCGGAAAAAGCGGCCGCATATGAAGGGCATTTTTATACGGCCAAAGGAGTGCCGCTTTATGCTGTGGGTTTTGTTGATGAGCAAAACAAAAAAACATATGGAATTTATTTTCCTAAAGCGTTGAGCTTTTTATACAATTTTAATTGGAACTCGGAAATAAAAGGACTAAATGATTTCCCCAAAGAAAACTGGCCGCCGGTTAACTTTGTGTTTCAGGCTTATCATATCATGGCGGGGATAGGCATACTTTCCATTGCCCTCGGATTACTCGGCGCTTATCTTCTATGGACTAAAAAAATATATGAGAATAAACTATATCTTTTCATTCTGCCTTTTCTCATACCACTGCCGCATATCGCTCATGAGACAGGATGGATAGCGGCGGAGGTCGGCCGTCAGCCGTGGATAATTTATAAGCTGCTGAAGACTGCCGACGCCGCGTCAGTAGTAGTTACCGCGGGTGAGATAGTATTCAGCCTGTTTATGTTTTTTATTATTTATTTGCTGTTGGCGGTAATGTTTATCAAACTGTTTGTAAAAATTGTTAAGAAAGGCCCGGCAGCGTGATGAATATGTTTAGAATGGGGATTGTTTTGGAGGCTAAATAAATGGAAAACATACAAAACTTTCAAATACTCTGGTTTTTTCTTATCTTGATACTTTTTATTGGCTACTCTCTTCTGGATGGATTTGATCTGGGCATAGGAGTGCTCCTGCCCTTCATCGCTAAGACAAGAGAGGAAAAGGATATATTGATTAATTCTATCGGCCCTGTCTGGGATGGTAACGAAGTTTGGCTGATTACTGGCGGCGGCGCGCTGTTCGCCGCGTTTCCCCACGCCTACGCCACGGCCTTTTCCGGCTTTTATCTGGCGATGATGCTTGTTTTGTTCGCCCTGATTTTTCGGGCTGTCTCTATGGAATTCCGCGTCAATGACGAAGATCGATCCTTGATCTGGGAGAAAGCGTTTATCGTAGGCAGTGGTCTTGCCGCACTTTTATTTGGCGTAGCTCTGGGTAATGTTGTTTATGGAGTGCCGCTGGATAATAAAATGGAATTTATGGGCAGCTTTTTTACACTGCTGAGGCCTGTGCCTCTTTTATTCGGCATCACCGGGATTGCCACTATCCTCTTGCAGGGCGCGTCTTACGCCGTAATGAAGACAGAAGGCGAATTACAAGAGCGATCCTTTCGCGCGGTCAGTATTTTAATGTGGATCAATCTGATAACCACGATGGTTTATTTTATGACAATAGCCATGATTGTTCAAAGTCTTACGTCAAATTGGTTATTCTATGCGGCGATTTTATTCACGCTGCTGGGGCTTGCGGGAATTTTCTTTTCTGTCAGAAAGAAAAATGATTCTGCCCCATTTTGGGAATCGTCCTTTTCTTTTATCGGACTATGGCTTGCCGTGGCGGCGGTTCATTTTCCCAATCTGATCAAAGCGAGCAATGATCAAAATTTGAGCATAACTATTTTTAACAGTTCCACCGGATTGCAAACATTGAAGTTGATGAGCGTAATTGCCCTAATCGGAATGCCTGTAGTCATAGGTTATACCATATTTGTTTACCGCATTTTTAAGGGGAAGACGAAATCATCTGATCACTATTAACGCCAATTCGCGATTATTAAGGATGAATATAAAACCAAGTTCAAGGTTTACTTAAAATTTTCATGATGGTCTCTATCAGTTTTTTTGTTCGTACCGGTTTGGGCAGGATATAGTTGTTGCCTATTTTACTTTCTTTGTTGTCAACAATATCATCATTACTGGCAAGGGCTGTAACAAAAAGTATCGGGATGTCTGCCGTAGCGGAATTTTCTTTTAATACAGCCGCGACATCTTCGCCGGGCATGTCCGGCATGAACAGATCAAGCAGGATGATATCCGGATATTCATTTTTGGCCAGTTCTATTCCGTCATTGCCGTTTGTCGCGATAATCACATCGAACATTCCGTTCTGTATGAGATTTTTCTGGACAAAATAACAAAAATCAACTTCATCATCAATGACCAACACTTTTATATTTTCTTTCATGTTACATCTCCTTTGCATCCATCACTTTAATTGTTGGCTGGAGTTTTATAAAAAAAGTCGTCCCCTGGTTTTTCCGGCTCTCAACATCAATGGTCCCGCTTAATCGATCCATGATCATATGGGCAATGCTGAGGCCCAGACCCGTTCCTTCATTAGCGGGTTTGGTCGTAAAAAATGGCTCGAATATTTTCGGCAGTGCCTCCTCCGGGATTCCTTTTCCGGTATCTGATATTTCAACAACAATCATTTCCTCGCCGATGCTGAAAAAATCAGCCCGCCGGTAACCGGTTTTATAGCCGACCTCAGTAACTAATTGTTTATGGGCGCGAACCGTCAATATCTTTTCTTTGCAATCTTTCATGGCATCAACCGCATTATTGACAAGATTCAAAAAAACATGTTCCAGCATATCATGATCACCTGCCACTTCCAGCAATTCGTCATCATACTCACGTCTTACGCCCACACCGTTTTTTAGAATCATTTGTTCTGCAAGGGTCAGTACGTTATCAAGCAATGGACAGAGGGGTATTTGAGTGATCTTGTATACTGATTTTCTTGAAAATGCTAAAATGTTTTTGATAATGTTATCGGCTCTGTTGACCGCATTAAAAATTTTTTCTATTGATTCACGGATATGGGAATTATTATCGGGAAGATTGTTCTCCAGATAATCCAATCCCATATAAATAATTTCCAACGGATTCCTGATTTCATGTGCAATACCAGACGCCATCCGCCCGAGGGCGGCCATTTTATCCTTTTGTATTAACTGATCCCGTGTCTTTATCAACAAATCAACAGTATCATTTAATTTTTTCTCTTTTTCGATCCGGTCAGTGATATCTTTTGAAATAATGCAGACCGCAAGAACATCCCGGGTTGACGGATCTCTTATCGGGCTCAGCGTATTGGCAAACCATATGCCGTGATTTTTATCATAGGATTCATACTGCGACATGTCATTATTTTGATATACGGATTTCACATAGCTCAACGATTTTTCCACTTCGGTTTCATCTTCGTTATAAATCTGTGAAATGGTCAAGCCGGAAAGACTTTTTTCATCCTGGTATCCATAAAATTTGACGAGTTTTTGATTGGCAAATAAAAACTTCCCGTCATTATCGACAATACACATCAACACATCGGTAGCTTGAACAATTTGCTCGTATCTTTCCCGGACTTCATTAATCCGTCTGTCTTTGTCTTTTAACCGGGTCGTTATGATATATCCGTAAAACAGTGCAATGACGATAATAAACGGAATCCGGAGCAAATAGCTGATGGCTGTCGGACCTTCTAAAAATCCCTTTTGATATAACAACCAACCATAGATGACAGAAAAGATAATGGTGCTCATCATCAGATATTCAAGGCGGGAGCTAATTGTCGCTAATAAGATAATAAAAAAATACATCAGGTATAAATCCGATCCGGCATATCCGGACAAATAAATACCGGCCGGCAGCAGAATGCTGTCACATAAAACAAATCCATAGAAAATCTTATCGTCATAGAAATATTTTTCCGGAATTTGGGAAACAATAAGATTGGTCATCAGATAAAAGGCAATGAAAGCATATCCATAGTTTTCCCATTCTTTGCTGGCGGATGGTGAAAAAAGAATAAAATAAGCGGTTGTAATAATGACCATCAGCCGAACAAGAAAAATTATATTTTTTCTGGGGAATGAAGTTGCCATCACTACCTCTCTGATAAAGCATTGCTTTTTGAACGGTGAAATATAAGATAATATAAGCCTAATGGTTTTGTGTGTCAATGAAAAAGGGTTACAAAAGGGGCTGTTGAACGACCACTTCGCTTGTAATTACACCCTTGCAGACGGCAGCCTCAAATCGAAATGATATCAATGCGATTATTGTGAAAACGCAGCCATATTTTTATTGGCCCCCGTAGCTAACTTCCTTGTAATGTTGTTTTTCTAATTCATCCTCCCTATACGACATTTTAAACAGTAATAGGGATTGGAAAGCAATTTGTTGAAACCCGATAATGCGCAACGCATCATCCACCATAAATATGGTGCATCTTTCATCGGAATTTTATACCTGTCAACGGTTGCAGGTGTCTTGATGTGGCAGACATGAATAGAAATATATAGTATTTACTGTTCGGCGAGCCAATCCAAGGCTTCTTCTTTTGAGTTCTTTGTAGTCAGTTTTTTACTCTGTGTGAACATAAGAACGGCATTGAATAGTATCGTCTGAAGGCCCGCGAGCCCTATAACAGTAATCATTTTCATATACGGATCAGCATATTTGACGAATTCTTTGAGCGCCTGGTTTATTTCAGTATTGGTTTTTCCGCCTGTGACGTTACAGAGACAGAGTACTGAATTTAGAGGCTCATTTTCAATCTCCACTTTTAGGCGTTTTACTATGTCTAATAACTCTTCGGTCTTCTGGCTTGCGATATCCGTGTATAGAATTCTTTTACCTTTGTGTGTAATCCATTGTAAACTCGGCATAATGCACCTCCCTGAAGATTTTTATATAATTTAACACTATAAAACCTGAAAATCAAGCATGACAAATGAGGCCGCGTCTACCCCAGCTGTAGCGTTAAATCTTGCAAACAGTAATCTTCGATTTTATTATTCTATGAGTATGTAGACTTGTTGGTGTTACAAACACTTGATTGTCTATTACTCTTCTTATTTTGCCGGTTGATAAATAAAGTAAAATAAAAATATCGAGATGAAAGCCAGAGAACCGAAAATCAGAAAGGCGGGCGCGTAGGAACCTGTGTTATCGAAAATTTTTCCGGCCAGCGGCGGTGCTACAAACCCGGCAACTCCATTGGAGAGGAAAAGGGTGGAATATATTGTTCCCATTTTTTCTGTTCCGTAATGATTGGCGATTTCGGCGGCATAAAGAACCAGGCAGGCGCCATAGTTAAAACCGGCAAACACTACAAACAGAAAAAAAGTCAGATCATCTTTAACCGCAAAAGTTGCGGCAAGGCAAACCAAAGATGTGCTGATCAGCGATAAGAGTATCACTTTTTTACCTTCAAGAAATCCGCCGATAATTCCCCAGCCTATTCTGCCGATGGCGTTGAAAAGCGCCAGAATACTTACTGCCGTTCCGGTAATCACCAAGCTCAAGTTTAAAGAAAGACCGAATGGTTTGATATTGCCGATAATCATTAATCCTATACACAGGCAGGGGAATATGCCGCACAAGAGACCCCAGAAGTTGCGGTCATTGAAAAGATCGATTGTTTTAATATCAGCGGCAATGGGTTTGTAATTCTTCTCCTGGGGCGGGTTTTGTAAAAACATGGCGGCGATAGGGATAATTATCAGAAAGGCTAATCCATATATTTAAAAAGAGCCAGCACATTCACTTGATGCGACAATAGATATTCACCGATCAGGGAGATAATAATAGGGCTGCCTCCATATCCGGCAACGACAATGCCGGTTGCCAGACTTTTATGGTTGGGAAACCATTTGACACAACAGGCGATGGGGCAGATATAGCAGAGCCCCACACCAATGGCGGCGCAGACGCCGATAAGTAAAAGCAGGGTGAGATATGATCCGTTGGAACATCCAGCCAACATATAACTGCTGCCCAGGATAATACCGCCGACTACAACAGGAATTCGCGGCCCCAGACGATCCTGAATGCGGCCTCCGACAAAAATAAACAACGTAATTATATAAGTGAACCGATGCCAAAAATTGTCTGTGTCTGGGTAATAGAAAGACCAAAGGTCTGTTTTAAAGCGGGGACAAAGGTGCTCCAGGAATAACCAACGCCTATACAGATTTGAATTAAAACAGCGACTATCAAAATGACATATTTTTTCATGGTCGCCTAAATATCATCTTTGATTTAGAAATGGTATAAGATTGTACTTGGCGATATATAATAAAGTATTTAAATTCTCACCCGAATTGGGCCGCCAGAAAACCTCCCAGACATGCAAAACCGGTCAGCGCCATGACCAGCATATGCGAAAGGCCGCGGTTGTATCTGATCATTCGCGGGAAAAAGATGATCAACGTCAAAAGCATTATGCTTGGAAGAAGATAAAATGACCATACGGGCGTCAAGCGGGCGTTCGCAAGGCCGCTGATGATAATGCCAAGGCAGACGAATTGGAGTAAAGCTGTATAAACCCTGGCGCTGTTTATTCCGAGCACAACCGGCAATGTCCGGATGCCGGCCTGGGCATCGCCTACTGCATCGCGCATGTCCCACATGATTTCATAGGTCATAACCATGGCGAACATATAGATAAACGCCGTGAAGAAGTGCCCATCCGGTTGTGTATGCGCACGCAGCATCGGAAAAACCAGCAGACCCGCAGACCACCCCGCGCCCGAACTTACGTTTTTAATTATGAACATGTTTTTAAGTCGCAGATGCGATTGAGAGGGCAGCAGAGGACTGTTATAGAAGTACCCGACAGCAGCACCGAAGGCGACCAGCCCCGCAAGTCCCCATGTGCGTTCAGTGAAAATCGCCAGCACGACGGAGATTGTTCCGCCCGCATAGCAGAAACCCTTGATGGCGCGGCTTTTGGCTTGCGCGTCCTTCAGATCGGCCGGGCAGTTCAGCGCATCCTCTTCCACGTCGGTAAGCCGGTTCCACTGACAGATGCAAGCCACCGCCAGGGTGATGATCAGATAATCGATGCTGCGAAAACGTATTTTTAAAAACTCGGACCAGCACCACATGACCGCCGGTGCGCTTACTATAATGTGAAGCCGGTTCAAGATAAAGGCGTGTATAATCCATCTCATCATGATCTTCAGTCTACAATATTCTTGATAATGTATTGCTTTTTCAAGGTTGAACTATAGGAAATTCAATCTTGTATGTCAAAGAAATCTTATACCAATTCTAAATCAAAGCGCTATTTTTGTTGGCGTCGTTGTCGGCTTCCTCAACGCATGTATAATACGCCTCGTTGCCTCCGCCTAGCCGCCTCAATATCATCTTTGATTTAGAATTGGTATTAATTTCAAAATGAAGGGTGCGGCACCGATTACCCATCAGAAGTTATATGTCTAATCACGGAGATTTAAAATTTAGCCGGGGGCACGTAGGGATTATTAAGATAATTTCTGGCTTCTATCTGAGCGGCGCCTTCTCCACCTTCTACTTCCAATGCCTTGGAGTAATACTCTTCAGCCTGCTTCCTTTTTTTGCGAATGTCGTTAATCATCCCCAGACGCACAAATGCCCGGACTCGAACCCGGGCATTATAAAATGATGTATCCTTTAAAGCATTTTGGAAATATTCCATGGATAGGTCATATTCTCCTTGGCTGAAAAGGATTCTCCCCATTAATTGATTATAACGAGGTTGGAGTTGGGGAACAAAGGGAGGAATGCCTGCCTGAATATTATTTTCAATCTTCCTGGCTATATCAAAAGCTTCCTCGAATCGATGAAGGTCGGAAAAAGCGTTTCCCATCGCAAATAAAAAATTATAATTATTGGGAAATCTTTTATTTAATTCCCAGACAAGGGGCAAAGCCCTTGCCGATTGTTTTTCAAAATTCAAATAATTCGAAGAAAGTTCGACCTGAGCAAGTTCCTTGAGCAGGTCGCCTTTTTGCGCCGCCAAATCCAGTTCCTGAATACCTTTTTGACTGTTTCCGGAAGTAACAAAAGCCGAAGACAAGAAGCGGGTAATGCCGGAGAGATGATCGAGGTGATAATGCAGCAGACCCATGAGAAAATATACATCATGATTTTGTGGATCCCCCGCCTTAGCTTTTTCCAGATAATCCCATATATTCGATGTTTCCTGCGCGATAATTAAATAATGCTTTTGATGAATCGCCCATTGAATTTTGGAGATTTTCGCCAATGCCATGGCAAAGTAAGCCTGACTATCGTGAGGATTATACTCAATTCTTTTTTCTCCCTTGGTGATGGTTTCTTTGACGTAACTTAGCAAGGCCTCTTGATTCGTGTCTCTATCCTTCGATTCAAAGCTTATCTCGTAGGAAAACAAACTAAGCACCGCCATGTAAGCATATCCGGTGGGATTTTCGGGATCAAGTTCCACAGCCTTTTTTAGATAGACATTAGCGCTGGCTGTGTCCAGATTAAAAGCTTTGTCAATTCCCTGTCGGAGATAAGAATGAAATTGTTTCGGTTGCGGTTCAGTCGCTCCTACCTCCTTTTCTATAACGGAGATTAGAAAGAGTAAGCAAAGGACAAGAAATAAAGCTGTAGATATTTTTATTTTCATAAGTTCAACATCCTGCGGTTAGAAAGATTGAAAAGATAAAAGTAAAAAGCAATTAAGCATCCCCGTTCTGACCACTCTAATCACAGCGATATCAAAGCCATTCCGAGTTTCTCTTGTAAGGTATTGTGAAATTACCATAGGGCTATTGGCTGATAAAAAAGAATGCGTACTACCCCTACCGTCCTTTCTTGGCGCTCCATACGTCCAGCACCTGCTGAGATCCCTGGGAACGAATGTCGTTGTCGGTGAGAATTTCATCTGTCACGTCCCGCATTTTTTTTCTAGGGAAGACCATGGTCTCGACGCTCTTGCCCCAATAGGTGATCACGTCGAACTCGTCACGGGAGTCCCGCAGCACCTGCACAAGATGGTTCAGGTTGCGGATGGAAATTCCATTGACCGTTTTCACTACTCGCGCGATAGGATTACCGTACCCCTTTGCTAGTGCGTGAGGAAAAAATGGAGAAGAAACGACAACAAGCTCTTCACCTGGGAATGCAGGATTGTCGCCCATGCGAGCAGCAAGCGGACTTCCCATAAATGCATAAACGCCAAGTAGGTTGCCTCTATTCAGATTGGAAATAAACTGAGACGTCGCGACCGAAAAAACAAGCGGCCCGTAGATAAAATAGTCAGGGTACGAACCCTGTAAATCGGGTATTAGCATCGGATGATCGGATGAAACCGGGAGTTCGATTTTCAACGCCTTCCCGCTCCGGACAATGGATAAGGGGACCTTTCCCTTAGCGGTAATTTTCTGGATAATATATCGGAAGTCAATGTGCAGATTATTTCCGATGTTTACCATGCCTTCATCATCGATGGTTGTGTCGCCGATCTTCGTGATTATATCCCACGTCTTCAGCGGATATGAAGCTCCGGTGGATGCGGGTTGGTGCACAATAATGCCGGTTACCGAATTATCAAGCTTCAGATAAGGCCGGAGCGCGGGATTCTCAAACGTCTGCAACTCATCGGTCATTGATGGTTTGCCGTCATAATGTCCGTCGGCAATGTCCTTAAGGAACAACTCGACCTCTTCACATGGAATGATGTAGCCAATGTTTTCCGCGTTTCCGCCAAGACGGCTGAACGCCACCCCGATCATCTTGTCGCCAACAACCGCAGGTCCACCGCTATTGCCGGGATTGATCGCCGCATCAATCTGGATTCGAAGACCGGAAACCGGGTAATTATAATGCGCGAATTCGATCCGGGAAACAATTCCTTTGGTTATTGACAAATTCATGCCTCCGGTGGGAAATCCGTAGGTCATCACGGCGTCCTTCACGTCCGGAAGCGTGCTGGCGCGGGCAAGTGGCGGGTGCGTGGAAAATAAAGATTCATCATCAAGTTTTAGGAGCGCAAGGTCAATGCCTGGCGCAATAGCCTCAATGGTAGCGAAAACCTTGTCGCCGCTCTGGTTTGCCTGAATCTGGATTTGGTTTGCATAAAGCACCACATGGGCGTTGGTCAGGATCCGATGCCCTTCGATGATAACACCGCTGCCCGAAATTTCCTGAGGCGCCTGTTTTGCCCATGGCCGAAAAGTATCGGGCATGCGGACCGTTGAGAACACCTTCACCACCGAGTTCTGGATACTGTCGCTGCCACTCTGTTTTCCGGGAGAATCATTGGCGGCACCGGCATTACCGATAAAGATGCAAAACAGAAAGATCAGTACCACGGCATACCACCGCAAGAGAAACCGGTACTTAAAAGACCATAGGCAGAGATACGGTAAATTTCTATTTTTCATAGGTTCCCTTCCCAATTGGTTTTGACAAATAATTATAGTTGAAATTCCTGTTCCATTTTTATCAATTTCATCAATCGATTTAATTATACTTTTCGAGAAAAATCTATAATACTATAAGTAATAATCCTTTTTCAAGGACAGCCAGAGTCTACCATGCTTGTCAGAAAACTAATAATTGATAAGGTATTACTTTTTCATGGTTGAACATTGGTAAGGTATTGCTCTTTTATGGTTGAACTATAGGAAACTCAGTCTTGTATGTCAAGAAAATCTTGCCCACATGGTCTGTTTATTTGCCAAAAGGAGTTGGCATTTAATTATTATTCAGAATATTAATTGATTGTTTTATTCAATTTACATACAATAAAAAACAAGGAGTGGGAAATCGTGAAGATAACAGCAGAGGAAATTTACAAATCAATAGAAGCAATTCGTCACCAAGCGCCGGTTGTGCATAACATTACCAATTACGTGGTCATGAATAGCACCGCTAACGCGCTGCTGGCGATCGGAGCTTCTCCGGTAATGGCACATGCGGAAGAAGAAGTCGAAGAAATGGTGAATATCGCTTCGGCCTTAGTGATCAACATCGGCACATTGAGCGAACACTGGATATCCTCAATGTTTAAGGCTGCCCATCATGCCCGAAAAAAGGGCATTCCCGTTATTTTGGATCCCGTCGGTGCCGGAGCTACGGTTTACCGGACGAAAACAGCGAGAGAACTGATTAACAATGAAGCACCGGCTATCATTCGGGGTAATGCTTCGGAGATTATGACTCTTTACGATGATAAGTCCAAAACTAAGGGTGTGGACAGCGCCGCGTCTTCAGATGCGGCAATTGATGTAGCGCAAAAATTAAGTGAAACTCACAAATGCGTCATCTGCATTAGCGGGGCAACTGATTATATTGTCGGTAAAGAAAAAATTGTAAAGATTAAAAATGGTCATCAGTTGATGTCTAGAGTTACAGGATTAGGTTGCACGGCATCGGCTTTATGCGGCGCTTTTGCCGCAGTGGAAAAACTACCTTTTGTTGCAACGGTCAATGCTATGGCGGTAATGGGAATTGCCGGAGAAATGGCCGCTTCAGTTGCCGCAGGACCAGGAAGTCTCCAAACCAATTTTCTGGATATACTTTATCGTCTGACAGAGGATGATATTAAGCAACATTTAAAAATTGAGAAATGCAAAATTTAGGGCGGCTTCGTAAAATGCGACAGAGGCAAGGCAAACAAAGTATTTGCCTGACGGCGCATACCGGCAAGGTGCTGCATTTATTACATAGTACCCCTTCGCCTCATGCTCAGGGAAGCACTCCCGGAGCCTGAGGAATAAGGCCTGCTTTTGCGTAGGCCGTAGGTAGCCTGCCCCGGCGAAGGCCGGGGAAGGATGCAGTGTAACTCAGCATAGGGACTTTTTGCGAAGCCGCCAAAGTTGAGGATTAGTTATGCGCGGATTATATTTCGTGACTGATCGCGGTTTGTGCGGAGGGAAGCCTCTGGAAGAAGTCGTTATTCAGGCAGTTAAAGGTGGCGCATCTTATGTGCAATTGCGCGAGAAAGATGTGTCTACCCGTTTTTTTGTGGAAGAAGCCGTGAGGATTAAAAAACTTTTGGAACCGTATAAAGTGCCGCTGATAATAAATGACCGCGTTGATGTGGCTTTGGCCTGTGGCGCCGAAGGCGTGCATATCGGTCAGGAAGATATGCCTTATGAAATTGTTCGCAAACTTATGGGGCAAAAAGCAATAATCGGTCTATCGGTGGAAACATGGGAAGATGTCGAGGTAAGCCAAAAAGTGGATGTAAATTATATCGGTGTCAGTCCGGTTTTTTCCACGCCAACCAAAACGGATACAAAAAACGTCTGGGGTTTAGACGGCCTCGTGAAAATCAAAGCCTTTAGCCGTCATCCTTTAGTTGCAATCGGCGGGATTAATGAATCTAATGTCAGAGAAGTTGTAATGGCAGGCACTGATTGCATTGCCGTTGTATCGGCAATTTGCGTGGCTCACGATCCCGAAGCCGCCGCCCGCAGAATCAATGATATAATCTATTCAGCTTTAACAGTTCAGAATATTTGATCAACTAGATCGAGCGTAGAGATTTGAGCGCATCATTCGGCATCACCCGCCTATTGCTGCCTTCTTTTAATTGATTCCAATGCCCTTGTGGCGGCATGTTTAACTTTTTCCGGATAAGCGCGGATGACCAAAAATGATTTTGATTCAGCAATTTCTGAAAGGGCAGACATTGCCTCGGGAGATCCGATTAATCCTAAAGCTATACAGATTTTTTCTTGCAGATCAATCTGCGACTGCGAGACCAGTAATGACCGTTTTTTGAGCGCATCCAAAAAAATTGGCACTGCGTCGGCACATTTCAAATTACCGAGAGTTTCAATGATGTTAAGTTTGAATTTATCATCTGCTTTAGGCAGAACAGACAGGAGTAATGTTCCTCTAAGATTTCCCCCGATTTGAAAAATACTTCTTAAGGCCTCCAGCCGAACCCGGTTGTTTTCATGGAGCAAAAGAGGCTGAAGCAGATGGACATTCGTTTCATTGCCAATATGGCCGAGCAGGTAGGCCAGATTACGCAAATAATGCCATACCACATTTTTATTATTAATCCGATCCTTGATGGCCGGTATTGCCTTCTGTCCCATGGCGATAATAAGATAGATAACATTTATACGTTCGTTGCTATCGCTGGCTTCCTGGACAATATCGAGCAATCGGCTCAATACAACGTCGCCAAATCTAATCAATATTTGGCCGGCCTCATCCCGTTTATTTCTTTCATTGGTATGGAGTTCTTTAAAGAGTATGGAGAGATACTCTTCTGATGTCAGATTTTGGATGATCTCCGAAGATACATCACATATTTCATCATTTTTCTTCAGAATGTGGGAATTAATGTCATTGAAAACATCCAGGATCGGAACTGTTTCGGCAAAGCGAAGTTTTTTAATAGAATCCTGTACGCTATTCTGTAAGTAGTTACAAATAATCTTGTAGGCTGGCGTTACCAATGTTTCAATTTTGATCCATTCGATCAATAGTCCGGACACGCTTTCGATCATTTCTATTTTACGCTCAGGTGGAAGGTTGTCAATTATATCGGTCAATGCTTTGGCAGCGTGAGCACGCACATCGGTATTCAAGCTGAATAGATTATCAAGCAGATTGTCGATGACCTTTTCCATAGCTTCTTGTTCTTTTTGGGCAATGAGCTGTTCAATAATCTTGGGCAGGACCGATATTAACGATTCATCGAGCAAAGTATTTTCATTATTCTTCAGGCTTAAGCTTAGTTTTTCGGAAACCTGAATTAAGTTGGTTTTAAAGTCGGTCTTTTCCTGTCTATCAGCATCGCTTTGAGTTCCCCCTCTGCCGCTTATACCAATGCCTCCGTCACTCTGACCGCGGCCGGTACCACCTGTACCTGCTTTGCTCCGACCATCTGCGGTTCCTCCTTCTCCTGTTTTTTGTGCTTCGGCATATTTAATATCTGTGAGTTTGCCGATAAGAAATTGCAGAAGCACGCCGCCGAAAAGTTGTTCTATAGTCTGAGCTGTCAACTCCTGGGTAATATTACTAGTAACGATTGTTTCCCCGATGTGCTGTGATATATTGTTCCGATCATTCTGATTGAGGGAGGCGGTAACCTTATCCAAAAGAACGAGCATGTTTTGCAACTTTTCAGAAAGTTGAGCACTTGACGATGTTTCTTTTTGTGCCGCCAGCTGCGACAAACCAGCCTGGAATGTTTCTAATAACCATTTCGGATCCTTATCCTTAAACATTTCTTGAAGTTTTTGAGAATCAGACGCCAATTCCGGATGAGCACTCATAAGAAATTGAGTGACCTGATCATCGGTAATATCAAGACTGGAAATGATTTTTTGATCTTTATCCAGGGGCACATAAACTTTTTCATCCAGATAAATATGCAGTATATTTTTTTCTGCCATGATCTTGGGCAGGCCACCCTCATTTCTTACACCCTCAGACTTTTTCGAAAGCAGTTCCATGAAAGCAAAGAGCTCTTCCTTTTCCAGACCCTTATTGAAAGAAATGCTCCTGATGCCGAAATTGAGAATGATGTTCAGTAATGCCGCAACCGGGGTTCTTTCTTGATCTTTCTGTTCTAAAGGTTTCCCGCAGATCAGGATGTTTTTTTCTGATTCTGCAAAGATTATAGGTGCCTCCTGTTCAAGGATGTCCAGAAAGATCAGATGAAGCTTTTTGATGGTATTCGTAATCGTGGCGCTGGTAGGAGGATAGAGACGCACATTTTTTATGGCCGTGTTCATAATGACAAGTGCATCCAAGGCTTTCAGTCTTATATCTATCATCTGCCATCATTTTCTTTCGATAAAAATTGTAGGCGTTCTTTGTCTTTCTGCCTTTATTCCGGAATTGCCCGGGACCGCGTATAATTTAACTTTTTACTGAGTTGCGTGTCAAGGGAAATTACCAGCAAAATATAATGGTTGTCGTTGAATGACTTATCTAACTATTGGTTTTACGTGATTGAGAATTTCTGATTCCTTCTCTTTGGGCAGTACTTCAAAAGCGGCTATAACATTTTTTGGTATTGAGCGCAGCCGGCCGGTTTGGGCATCGACGAAAACCCAGTCGGTTTCGCCTTCGACAAGAACGGCATTGTCTTTGGCACGAATGATCCTGTATTTGCGGAGAGATTGTACCCGGCGAAAGGTGGATACCCACGTCAAAACGATAATTTGTTCACCGGTGAACGCTGGGCGTAAGTATTCGACACGATGCATCCGGACAACCCATGTCGCGCCGGCTGCCGTCGTTACCTTAGTGCAGCCTTGACTATCAGAATGAAGAATGGCGGCTTCTTGCATCCAGCGTAAATACTCAATATTGTTTACGTGGCCGTTCACATCTAAAGCATCTTTAGGCACCGTTAATTCATATCGATAGATTTGTGACATGTCGCCTTTTGCTCCTTATTTCATACGAATAATTAATTGACACTATTTATATTTTCATGCCTATAATAAATGAAAATATTTTGCAATGATGATCATTATTGATTTGTAATTTCAGACAAAAAAAGGAGATACACCAATAGCAAATGAAAGAAGAGTCGTTTCGGCAACGAACCTGGATTCTTATAATATGGCGAAAAACTAAACGCGCTCTATAATGAATAAAAGTTAAAGGAGTAAGAATATGGAAGACAAGATTCCTCGCTCGAAAGATGACTACACACCGGATTCTATCGTTGCCCGCCACGACTTTATCAAGAAAAAAACCGGCGTGGCTGTGAATCATGTCGGCCGCCATTCCTTCGACCCGTCCATGCTCAAGGCAATATCGAAAGCTTTATCGGTGTGGCCCAAGTGCCTATCGGAATAGCCGGGCCTTTGCTGATGAATGGCGAACATGCCCAGGGAGAATTTTACATGCCCATGGCCACCACTGAAGGTACCCTCGTGGCCAGCTATAACCGCGGCATGAAACTCGTGTATGAATGCGGCGGAGTAACGACCACAATCGTGGATGACGCCATGCAGCGCGCCCCGGTATTTGTTTTCGACAACGCGAGAGAGGCCAGGAATTTTTCGCACTGGGTTACTCAGCATTTCGCCGAGATCAAGGAGGTGACCTACAAGACCACTTTCATCGGCAGGCTTAGGAATATCGAACACTACACGGCAGGCAAGCTTTTATTTTTGCGCTTCAATTTTACTACTGGCGATGCCGCTGGACAGAATATGGTCGGCAAGACCACTTTTGCCGCCTGCGAATGGCTGCGGGCCAATCACCCCGCCATCCGGCACTATACTCTCTCCGGCAATATGGATATGGACAAGAAAAGTTCTTCCCTCAACAGCCTACACGCGCGCGGCAAGCGGGTCATTGCCGAGGCAGCCATTCCCGGTGATCTCATCACCAATATCGCCAAGTTTCCGCCTGGCGAACTCTTACGACTGCGCAATATAACCAATACTGGCGCCATGCTGGCCGGATCAAGCAATAACGGCATGCACTCGGCCAACGGGATCACAGCCATCTTTATCGCCACGGGTCAGGATGCGGCCAATGTAGCCGAGTCTTCGCCGGCGATTGTTTTTGCCGATCAACAACCCGACAACAGTTATTACTTTTCGATTACCATCCCATCCCTGATTGTAGGGACCTATGGCGGGGGCACGGCGCTGGCCACACAATGAGAATGTCTGGAAATCATGGATTGCTATGGCGTTGGCAAGGTGCGCAAACTAGCCGAGATTGTGGCCGCCACCGTGTTGTGCGGCGAGCTTTCATTATTGAGCGCCATCCTGGCGCGTGATTTGGTGTCTAGTCATGAGAAGATGGGCAGGAATCGCTGATTACAGTTTGCGACCATTAACATAAGGAGAATCGAAAAATGGCATGGCAGTATCTGTTAAAGAAAATCGAAGACAAGGTTGCCACCGTCACCATTCATCGCTCGGAAAAAGGCAGACTGGCCGACATGAAACAAATACAGAAGTCCGCCAAATTTCTCTGCGGAGTCGATAAGGAGTAGTCTATGAATACAAAACACAAAGACGATGTGGTCATTGTTAGCGGAGTACGCACCCCTTTCAGTAAATTCGGCGGCGCGCTGAAAGAAATCCACAGCACGGATCTGGGCGTGATTGTCATCAAAGAGAGCTTGAAACGAGCAGGTCTCAAAGGCGAAGAACTGGATGAGGTTTATTACGGTATGTGCGATCAGGCCGAGGCCGCCCTTTACGACAACGTTAACGCGCGTCAGGCTATTCTGCGCGCCGGTCTTCCGAATACTCTGGTATCGCTTACTCTGGACAGAGCCTGCTGTTCATCGCTGTGCGCGGTGCAATTGGGCCGCCGGGCTATTTTGCTTTCCGAAGCCGATACCTGCATGGCCGTGGGAGCCGAGAACATGAGCAATACCCCGCTATTAATCAATGGACATCGCCGGGGCACTGGTATGAAGCCGCTTGTGGTACAGAATTATCTCAATCCTATCACCTACCGGGAATATACACCATTGGGACGCGATGCTGGCGAAATCGCCATTGAACACGGCATCTCGCGCGAGGAGCAGGACGCATGGGCGTTGAGTTCACATCAGAAATGGGCTGCAGCCGACAAGGCCGGAAAGTTCACGGATGAATTGGTGAGCGTCGAACGTCCGTCCAAGAAAGGTGTGCATGTCATATTCGGCAAAGATGAACTTCCCAGACCGGATACCACAATGGACGCTTTGGCCAAATTGAAAACCATTTACGGCAGTTCCACCGTGAAAGCAGGGAACGCTCCCGGTCTGGATGCCGGAGCGACGGCCGTAATTGTCATGCGCCGCTCCAAAGCCGAATCCTTGGGTATCAAACCATTTGCCACGATTGTTGCGGTGGCCAGCGGAGCGGGTGAACCTAGAAGGATGGCCGAATTGCCGGCAAAAGTAATCGGCAGGGCGCTGGAGTGCGCTTCGCTTACGATAGATGATATGAAAATAATTGAAATCAACGAAGCCTTTGCTGCAGTAACCCTTGTATCCACCAAGATTCTGGCCGGCGGCGATGAAACCAAGTGGCGCGAGATGTTAAAAAAGACCAACCCCAACGGCGGGGCCATCGCTATCGGCCACCCGGTAGGCGCCAGCGGCGGACGCATTTTGATGACCATGATGTACGAGCTTAAACGCCGGGGCGGCGGTTACGGGGTATGCGGCATCTGCGGCGGTCTGGCCCAGGGTAACGCCATTGTCATCCGCGTAGATTAAATATTCGGACAAATCTGTAGAACTTAAATCAGGCAATAATCGGCGGCGGCCATAAAGCGAGGCCGCCTCGATCTGTTTTAAGATTATTTTTTTGTTGCCAGGAAGCCCATTATTTTCATAATACCCAATATGGCGGCAATGAATATTGCTCCACCTACGACTTCCACCCCCATCCAGACGAATACATTGGGTGCCGGGCCTTTGGCGGCCACGCCCGCTACCAAAAAGTACATGAATGCGTAGTTATTAAAAATTACGGGCACTACTTCCCCGAGAGCTACAATCAGGTACACAAAAACGACAACATACACCAACATCGCTAGTTCCAGTCCCATAGAGGCAGCCGCAGCTCCCAGAAATATCTTGATAAGGATTATATTTGCGATGCCGAACAAACCTCCCACCAGAATGTGGGGGGCCTTCTTGATGTCCATATGCGCTTCAAAGAAAAATATCATGACCATAAAGGCCGGCCAGGCTGGATATTTTAATTGCCCTAAAATGATCTCTCCCAGTGCCACTACAATAATCAAGAACACTCCAAAAATCAGTCGGTCTTTGCTTAAATTCGCCATCTCAAGCACCCTCCTTATTTTGATAAGATATTACTTCTTTATGCTCGAACTATAAGAAAATCGATCCTGTATGTCAAGAAAATCTTGGATATAAAATAGGGAATGAAACACCGAATTTCATTGACAGACAATATATTTTTTCCTATGCTTCACCTTAACGAAAGCAAATTTTAACTAAAAAATACTGCAAAGGGATATACTTGTTCTAACGGAGGACCAAAAAATGGAAAAAGAAAAAGGCATTTCGAAATTAGTTTTGGTTGTGATAATCGCGCTAATCATAGTTGCTGCTATTTATTGGGCCAGGTATTTCGCCAAACCGATGGCCACAGTTATGATGGGCGGTGCGGAGCAGGCCCAGCCGGCTATAGAAAAAGCCAAACAGGCCAGTGACGCGGTGAGCCGAGCCAATAAAGTTACTGAAGAAGCGGCTAAAAAAGTAAGTGAAGATACGCAGAAGTAGAAGGGGGAAGGTTTTCCCGTGTGAATCTTATCCTCGACCTAATCGGGGATGCAAACAAAACGGTAGCGAGCATCGAAATGAAAGTATCCTGTAAAGCCGCACTTCTATCCGCATTCGTTTTTCCCGGCGTTGGCCAGTTCTATTTGAAAAGACATTGGAGGGGTCTGTTAATCATGCTTTTTTTCTTTGCCGGATTAGGCTATATCATCTGGCCAGTCGCGATATCCGCATTCAGTGTTGTTGACGACGCTGTGGTTATGTTACAGAATGGCACCGATAACCTGCAAGAGTTATCAAACCTTGCCGGCTCAAAAATATTAACCACAGACCCCTATCATAACGCTGTTTTCTACCTTATTGTTTGCTTTTGGATATTTGCTGTCATAGATGCCTATATAATCGGTAAGGAGAAAGAATCTCAGGACGAAGAGACTTCCCGATTGTAATTCCTTTTCCGTCCAGTTGAATGATAACGGAGTGAAATTCTGTATCTTTCTTCCTTATCAATCCTGCGACTTGGAATCCCCCGTCTCCAGCCGGCGGATGAATGCGCCATAAATCGCGGAGGTCGCGTTATTATATCGTATGATTTCTCATACAGAGCAAAAAAGAATGGACAGCCGTGCCCCGGTACGGCGGGAAGAACAGAGAGCATGAGCATGTGCGATAGAAGCGTCGAAAACATCTCCGGAAACACTCTCCGGGACAATCACTGTAGCCGCAGAGCGGCCTTTGGTAGCAAGCGCGGGTTATGTTTTCGGAGGCTGCTGCTGATTCTGCTGCTGATCTTGCTGTTGCCTATTTCCTCAGTGGCTGAAAACCTTACGTGCCGTCGCCTGCCCATGCTGATGGAAAGCTTCCTGGACAACCACTACGCGATGAAGAATATGACCGGGGAGATCGAGACTCACGCCGTCGACCAGATGATCAAAAGTCTGGACCCCTCTAAAACGCTGCTGTACGAATCCGATTTGGAAAGGCTAAAGCCGGTTCTGCAAGGCGTGTTTGCAAGCGTACAAGCCGGCGATTGTGCTTTGCTTATTCAGGTATACGATGTGCTCGTCGCACGGGCGCGGGAGACCGAGGCCATTGTCAAAAAGATTCTGGGGCCGGACTACCGTCTCGACAGTGCGGTGGAGCTGAACATCAACGTGAAGAAGCGCCCCTATGTGAAGACGACAGCAGAAAAGCGTGAACTCCTGAAAAAGGTCGTGCAATTCCAGATTGAAAATACCCTATTGGCAGGCGTCGACTTGGCGGAGGCCAGGAAGCAGCAGATTCACCGCTATGAGCTGCAGACGATGCGGGTGGTCGAGCGCAATCCTGAAAAGCTCATTACGAGCTTCGCCGAGGCCTTTGCCCTGGCTCTGGATCCGCACACGGGCTATCTGTTTCCCGAAGACTTTGAGGACTTCCGGATTCAGATGCAGCTTTCCTTGGAGGGGGTCGGGGCAGTCCTCAGCAGTGACAATGGCTTTACTGTCATTGAGGAGTTGATTCCCGGGGGAGGCGCCGAACGCTCGGGCCTGCTGAAGCCGAAGGACAAGATTATCGCCGTGGCCCAGGAAGGGGAAAAGCCCGTTAACGTCATCGACATGGACCTGCGCGACATTATCAAGATGATCCGCGGCAAGAAAGGCACGAAGGTAACCCTGACAATCCTGCGGCAGGCGGAACACACGAACCGCTTTACCGCCACGATCACGCGCGACAAGATCGACATCAAGGAGCAGGAGGCTAAGATCGCCTACGAGATACGGACGGTGGACGGCAGACAGTATCATTTCGGCGTGATCGATCTTCCTTCCTTCTATGGCGACGAGAAGGAAAATAAGTCCTGCTATGAAGACGTGAAACGCCTTCTTGCTGAGGCTAAACGTCAGCATGTCGATGGGATCGTGCTGGACCTGTCGCGCAATGGGGGAGGCCTGCTCACGGAGGCGGTGCGCCTTGCCGGCCTTTTTCTTGGTAAGGGCGGAGTCGTGGCGACCAAGGACAACAGCGAGCAGGTGACGATTCTTGCCAATGGTTCAGCCGCTTCAGGGACGGGAGGCGACAAGCGCAAAGTGATTACGCTTCCCGCGGAAGATCCCCGCGCGGTCTACACGGGCCCCCTCGTCGTGTTGACTAGCCGCTTGAGCGCATCAGCCAGCGAGATCGTGGCGGGTGCTCTCAAAGACTACCATCGCGCTGTGATCGTCGGATCGGATCATACCTTCGGCAAGGGGTCCGTGCAGGAACTGACGCCTCTGCCCTGGGAACTGGGCGCCATGAAAGTCACCACGAGTCTGTACTTTTTGCCCGGCGGTAAGTCTACGCAGAAAATTGGCGTGGAAGCGAATGTGCGTCTGCCTATTTGGTTCATTCTTGAAGATGTTGGTGAAACGGCGTTGGATTACCCGCTTCCGGTCCAGGCGATCACACCCTTCCGCGGCATGCCGGGAGACGCCGCGCCACTCTGGAAACCTGTGGAGCAGCCCCTGCTCTCGAAGCTGGCGGTAAGGTCCCAGGCCCGGGTCGCCAAAGACGCAAAGTTTGCCGAGATTATCAAGAACAACAAAGAGGCCGCCGGCAAGAAGGGCGTCATCCGGCTTGCCGACTTACGCAAGGAGATGGAGAAGGAAGGCCGCGTCAAGAAGAAGGAAACGCCGACAGAGCTTAAGAAGAAAGCCCGAGACCAGTATGTTCCGTTCGTGAATGAGAGCGTCAATGTTCTCCTCGATATGGTGACGCTGGGGTCAGCCCTGCCTGCGCCGCCGGCTCTGTACGCCGAGGCGGGTATGCCCGGACGTTGATCGCATGACCCCGGATGATAAGCAGCTAAGAGCACGCACATTTCAACCCGCATTAAATGATTTATCACAATCAGCCACCCTGAACACAAGATGTTTTCAGCAATCACTTCTTCCAAATGTTGTTTTTCTTATTTTCTTAATTCACACAACATTTCCCCTATAAATAAATCTATTTACATTCGAATTTGTGCCGACAGGTCGGCATAGGAGTTTCAATCAGAAATAATCAAAAAATGGCTGAATCTAATTTTTAAATGTTTAAGGGAGGATCAATAGTCCTCTCTTCGATTAAAAAAAGCGATTAAGTTATGAAATCATGGCCTCGCGTCGGGCGGCATATCAGAGGAAATTGTCGGACAGTAAACAGTTTCACGCTCAATATTCATGCCTATGGGCGTGTCGGTCTTGAGCAGCTTCATCCAGACATGGACGTTGTCTACAATGATGATGACCACGAGTACGATAATGCCGATGCTCAGCCAAGCGTTCAGCATTTGATTCTTGGCAAGGTACATCTGGATGTTCATGATCCCAGCTGCAAACGTGGTGACTGTCACAAAGGCACAGGGAATAAAGGTGATCAGCGCATAGATCTTTTTCTGCCCGATCCTTAAAATGATGGTCGTGCCGATGGCCAGCGCCAGGGCGGACAAGGTCTGATTCGTGGCGCCAAACATCGGCCATATGGAAGAAATGTCACCTGTGTATAGCAAATAACCCCAGGCTAAGGAAACAAGGGCGCTGCACAACACCGTGCCGGGAATCCAGTCTTTCCGGCTGAGGGGCTTGAAGGCATAGCCGAGAATATCCTGGAGGATATAGCGGGCCACACGCGTTCCGGCGTCGATGGTCGTCAGGATGAACAACGCCTCGAACATGATTATGAACTGGAACCAGTACTTCATCGTATGCCGGAGCCCCTCGCCGATATTGGCAAAGATATGGGCCATGCCAACGGCAAGGGAGATACCGCCACCCGGGCGATGAGCAATGTTTAATCCGACCAACTGACTGAGGACCGGCAAATCGACGACACTCATCTTCAGTTTCGCATAGACGTCGGCAGAGGTATTGATGGCGTAATAGTCGCTCGGATTGAGGGTGATGGCGGAGAGCAGGGCCATGATGCTTACGAAAGCCTCTGTCAACATGGCGCCGTAGCCAATAAAAGTGATCTCCGTTTCATGTTCGATCATCTTCGGCGTCGTTCCCGAGCCGATGAGGGAGTGGAATCCCGAAATAGCACCGCAGGCGATGGTAATGAACACATAGGGCCACCAGGGGCCGGAGATGATCGGACCGCCGCCAGATAGGAACTGTGTGGTGAAGGGCATCTTTATCGTCGGGTTCACGAAGAGAAGGCCAACCGCCAGGGCGGCGATGACGCCGATCTTCATAAAGGTGCTGAGATAGTCCCGCGGGGCGAGGAGGAGCCAGACGGGAATGGCTGCTGCACAGAAGCCATAGAGAGGCAGGAGGATTGACACCTCCTTTTTACTGAAGGTAAAAAAGGAGGCAAGGCCGGAGTCGGCAACATAGGGGCCAACAAGTACAGCGGCACAGACCAGAATGAATCCGGCGATAGATCCGGAAAGAATCGCTCCCGGTTTGATCTTGAACATATAAACACCGATGCACATTGCGATGGGAATCGTCATAGCAATGGAGAAGACGCCCCAGGGATTGTTGAACAGGGCGTTGACCACGGCTACACCTAGACCAGCCAGGGCGACGATGATGATGAAGAGGATCACGACCGCCGTAACGCCGCCAGTGATCTTACCGACGTCCTTTTCAGCGATGACAGACAGAGATTGCCCCTGGTGGCGATAGGATGCGAAAAGAATGATCATGTCATGGACGCAACCGGCAAAGACGCTGCCCAGCAGAATCCAGAAAAAGCCTGGTCCCCAGCCATACTGGGCGGCCAGAACCGGTCCGATTAGTGGCCCCGCACCGGCGATGGCGGCAAAATGATGGCCGAAAACGATCCACTTATTTGTGGGGACATAATTCTGGCCGTCATTGCAGGAAATGGACGGTGAGATATTCCTGTCGTCTAGCATAAGAACCTTTGCTGCGATGAACGCAGCGTAATAGCGATATGCCAAAACAAAACAACATAAAGCACCAATCATCAAATATAATGCACTCATGAAACATTTCTCCCTTTCTCAGAAAAAGCATGTGTTTTTTAATTTTACCATATGTTAATCTAGAGTTCAGCCATTTTTAATTATTTCTGATTAAAATGTTGAGTGAATTGGAAAATAAGAAAAACAACAGTTCAGGAAGAAGTGATTGCTGAAGTTCAGGTTTTCACGATAAATACAATTTAAGTCCTATGACCAAGATAGACACCACACATCGCATTTTGTGTTTAATATTTAATTGACATACCTGATCGGGATACATATACTTCTTTTATGATTGAATTGAACGCCGTAACCAAAAGATATGGTTCTCTTGCCGCCGTTGACAATGTCTCCTTTTCCGTCAAGGCAGGTGAGTATTTTGCACTTCTTGGACCCAACGGCGCGGGAAAGACGACAATTGTTAAGATGCTGCTAGACTTTACACAGCCGACATCGGGAAGCTTGTCGGTAAACGGTCTTCCCAGCAAACATGCGGCAAGCCGCATGGCGGTCGGTTATTTGGCCGAGAACTATCATATTCCTCCATATCTTTCCGGATGGCAGTATCTGCAACGCTGTGCGGAACTATTGGATATGAGTCGATCCGATGCGACTAATCAATGCGGGCGCATCGTCGAGCTTGTCGGCATGCAGGGAAGAGAACATACAAAAACGGGCACTTATTCCAAGGGCATGATTCAACGGTTCGGAATCGGCGCTGCGCTCATAGGAAATCCGAAACTGTTAATTCTCGATGAGCCCACCTCCGGCCTTGATCCCATCGGGATTAGGGAAATACGCCAGCTTTTGGAATCGCTTAAAAAGCAAGGTATGACTATCTTCCTTAATTCCCATCTGCTGTCGGAAGTTGAAAAAATATGCGATAACGCTGCAATCATCAATCGCGGCAGGCTTTTGGTGAAAGATAAAATTTCCACCCTGGTCAAAGACGGTGATACTCTAGAAGATGTGTTTGTCAGGTTTGTGAAAGGTTGAAATGAAAATGCAGAAAGCGCTTTTTCCCATCATTAAAATTGCGAAATATACCCTTACTGATGAGGTTCGTCAGAGGAGCTTTGTTGTTATGTTTGTTATGTGTGTCATATTCGTCTTTCTTATGCGCGGTTGTTATCATGGTAATTACATGATGAACGGGCAGGAGCTCGATGCCGGAACCGTTGTGGGGACAGTGTCAAAAATGACCTTTCATTTCATTGCTGTGGTCGTAATGCTCATAGCGGCATTGCTTTCCATGCGCGTGTTCAAGCGCGACCGGGATGAGGGGATGCAATCGGCTATTCTTTCCAAACCGATAACCAGACGGCAGTATGTTATGGGCAAAGTGCTCGGATTGTGGGCTTTGTCGACTTTCTTTATGTTCATTCTCCACGTCATTATATTCTTGACTGTCTCCATAAATTTGAATGTTGTCATGCCCGGATACCTTGCTGCATCACTACTATGCTCTTTCAACCTGTTCTTTGTGGTTGTTGCCGTGCTCCTTTTATCGCTGATGATGCCCGACATAGTCGCTTTTCTTTGTGTTCTGGGTATTGGTATCATTAATTTTGTGGCCGACGTGATATTCGCTATAAGCCATAGTCAAATGGCGCAGGCGATGGTACAGCAACCGGGTTCGCCGTCGGACTGGACAGGGTGGAGGGTTGTCTACTATTTATGGCCGAAACTTTCCGGCACACAACATTTTGCGTCTTCGTTTATCGGCGGCAGTGAAGGGTTACACGGATTCGGATCTATATATCCGCTCATCAACATCCTTATCTACGGCCTTATCCTCGGCGCGTTGCTATTTTGGCGTTTCAAAAATGAAGACATAATTTGAATTCGGCAGCGATCACATTTCCCGTAGCTTGACTTAGAAATGGTATATGCGGGGCTGTTCAAAAATGTTCAGATGCAAGGCGCGCAAAAAACCGAACCGCGAGGCGTATATGGATATACATTGAGCGGCGCGGATTGCAGCGCAAGGCAGCAGATGAGAGTTTTTCAATAGTCCCTCAGCCTCTATGTTTTTGCCGCACCGTCTGTGAACCCTCCATCCATTGTTTGATGCGATTGGCATCTCCGTAACGGGTCAGTTTGCCTTGAGAATCGAGCAGCACGATCAGAACAGGGCGTTTGGCCAACTGTGACTGCATTACCAGGCACCGGCCGGCCTCATCGATGAAGCCAGTCTTAGAGAGTCCGATCTGCCATCGAGGATTTCCGATCAGGTGATTGGTGTTATGAAATTGCATTGTTCGACTACTTGAACGGATTGTGGCTTTTTTGCATGTGGTGTATTCCCGGATAATACTATATTGGTAGGCGGCGTCCACCATACGCGCCAAGTCTCTGGCAGAGGAGACGTTGCCGCAGTGAATACCGGCGGGATCTATGAAGTGTGTCTCGACGAGTCCCAGTGACCTGGCCTTGGCATTCATGGCAGCAACGAAAGAGCCGAGACCGCCGGGATACGTCCGTCCCAAAGCATGAGCGGCGCGGTTCTCGGAAGCCATTAAAGCCAGCAGCAGGGTATTTCCGCGTGTAAGGCTGGTATTAACAGGAAGGCGAGAGTGGCTGTGGCGAATAGTGTCCACGTCTTCAGATGCGATGATGATCGATTCTTCGAGGTCCATTTTGGCATCCAGCACTACCATGGCGGTCATGAGTTTGGTGATGGAGGCAATGGGCATTATTGCTTCTGCCTGTTTCTGAACCAAACATTCTCCTGTCATTTGATCCTCCACCAATGCGGAGGCTGAGCGCAGAACGAGATTTCGGGGAGCCCGGACGGCCTTGGTTTGCGAATAGTTTACATGGTTAGCCGGGATTCTCGACGCATCTGAAAATCCTACAACCCCCGGAACCGTCATTATCGCACCACTCAAAAAGATTACCATTCCTAAAACATATCTATGTGCCATACTCTCCTTAGTAACTGTTTAAGATACCGATTTACGATTACCTTTCGTCAAGTCTTATTGAAGTCAAAAATTGCCCACCATAATACCCGATCGCTTATTAACCAAGATTGCCTGTCTATGATAATTCTAACACATATTAAGATATAGTTCAGCTATTTTTTTCATGTACGCCTCGTTGCTTTCGCTTAACCACCTCAATGCCATCTTTGATTTAGAAATGGTATGAGATATTCATTGTCAAGGGGTGAATGGCTGCTGATAAACATTGCGATCGCATCCCATGCTTTGAAGCCTGCAATATTCCTTTGACATACAGGAATATTTTTCCTATACTCCTTTCCCATAAAAGCAAGTTCTTATCAAAAAAAAATTCAATCCACGACGGATTGGTGAGAAATTATTCGCCTGTCATTGGTCGTTCGGGTCGTTGACAAACCGATACGCAGTCAAATAAAAATTAGTTTGCGTTAAGCAAACTACTCACGCGGGATGGTCATATGGAACCGATTGTTCTCATCCACGGATATAGCGCCGAGAGCAGTGAAACCACTCCGGAAGCGGTGCGAAATATTTACGGAACATTTCCGGATGCTCTACGAGAAAACTACGGTTCCGCGAATGTCATTGAGATTGATGTCTCGCGTTACATTTCGTTGGAAGACGGGCTTACGATCGACGATATTTCGCACGCCCTGGATCGCGCGTTAAAAAGAGACCACCAGCAGATTCTGATAAGCGGGTTCAACGTGATCGTACATTCGACCGGCGCGCTCGTCATACGCAACTTGGTGCGCACATTTTCGGGTCGTCCATCGCTGAAGAATATTTTTAAGAAAAAGCGCATTCTTTTAAATTAACGCTCTTTAAATTTTCTCTTGACAAATATTTTTAGTTTGATTATATAACATTCCAATAGAGGACAGGTTTTTCATGATGGACAGAAAACTGACTGCAAACAACAATATTTATGGTTATTGGTTTTATACCTATTTTGCATTGGTCTGCCCGTCGCTGAGGAGGACTTGTTAAGGTTGAATAAACCAAAACAGCCATGGGTAGATCGAAAGAGCTCCCATGGCTTTTCTTTTTTAAGGCCATGGCGGCAAAAGTCATGGCCTTTTTTAATTTCAGGAGGGGAAAATCATGATCATTGTAATGAAGAATCAAGCTACAGAAAAGCAAATTGAAGATGTGATTCACTGGATTGAATCTGTCGGATACAAAGCGCATCCTTCAATCGGTGTTGAACGGACAATTATCGGGGCAGTCGGTGACAATCGCGACAAGGGGATCCTTAAATACGCGGAATCCTTGCCGGGGGTAGAAAAAACCATGCCGATTTTAAAACCATACAAGTTGGCAAGTCGTGAATCGCACGAAGGTAATACCGTGGTTTCCGTAGGTCTGATTAAAATCGGCGGCCCGGAATTCGTGGTAATAGCCGGTCCCTGTGCGATTGAAAGCGAAGAGCAATTACTAGAGTCCGCCTATGTCGCCAAAAAGGGCGGTGCCCAGATTCTTAGAGGCGGCGCCTACAAACCGCGCACTTCGCCATACAGCTTCCAGGGTATGGAAGAAGAAGGCTTGAAAGTATTAAATCAGGTTAGTGTGAGAACGGGTCTGCCGACGGTCACTGAAGTGGTCAATCCCGCTGATGTTGATCTTGTGGAATCTTATGCCGACATGCTGCAAATCGGCGCGCGCAATACCCAGAATTTTGCCCTGCTCAAAGAAGTCGGTCGTTCGAAAAAGCCGGTGCTTTTAAAAAGAGGGATGATGACCACCATCGAAGAGTTACTCATGTCGGCGGAATATATTCTTTCTTCAGGTAACCCTAATGTTATTCTATGCGAACGCGGCATCAGGACGTTTGAAACGGCCACAAGAAACACTCTGGATTTAAGCGCTGTTCCGGTGTTGAAGGGTTTGACGCATCTGCCGGTTATTGTCGATCCCAGTCATGCTGCCGGTCATTGGAAATATGTAATTCCGCTGTCCCGTGCCGCGGTTGCTGTTGGCGCTGATGGTCTTATCGTGGAAGTTCATCCGGAACCGGAAAAAGCCGTCTCCGATGGAGCGCAGTCTCTGAAACCGGAGAAGTTTTATCAATTGATGGACGAATTAAAGGCAATCGCCGCGGCGATGAGACATTCACGGGTATAATACCCCAAAGCAAGCTGCGGGGTATTATACCCTCCGCTTTGCGGGATTGTTCAACTTACCAATTCCGTTGCGCTGCGCTTTCGGAATTGGAGTTTCAACAATAAATTAGCGGAGTGAATATATGCGATCGATAAAAGTTAATCTCGATAAAAAGTCTCTATCATCTTATGAAATTCGTATTGGTAAAGACATAATCGACAGGGTTGCGCTAATCATTGCCAAAAACCATAAAGCGGGGCATTATGCGGTGATTACTGATAACTATGTCGGCAGTCTTTACGGGCAAAAGTTTCTCTCCAGTTTAAAAGATGTCGGGTTAAGTGTACACTTGATCGAATTTCCTGCCGGCGAGGCTTCCAAAAATATCAACACCGTGCTGGATATTGCGGGGAAATTACTTAAATTAGGGGCTGACCGCGAGACTTGTCTGATTGCCTTAGGCGGCGGAGTTGTCGGCGACATTGCCGGTTTTATTGCTTCTATATTTATGCGTTCTGTACCTTATATTCAGATTCCAACCACGCTCATTGCGCAAGTGGACAGCAGCATCGGCGGAAAAACAGCCGTTGATCTTCCCTACGGAAAAAATCTGCTGGGAACATTTTACCAGCCGTGCGCAGTATTTGCTGATTTGATATTTTTAGAAACGTTGGCGGAAAAAGAATTTAACAATGGGCTGGCGGAAATTATTAAATACAGTATTATTGACGATGAAAAAATGTTTCATACTCTGGAAAGTCATATGGAAGCGGTAAAATTAAAAGATTCGAAACTCTTGCTGAATCTTGTGGAAACCTGTTGCCGCATCAAAAAATCAATTGTTGAAATTGATGAAAGAGAGCAGGGCTTGCGGCGTATTCTTAATTTCGGCCACACGCTGGGGCATGCGTTGGAAACAATTTCCCAATATACAATAACGCATGGCGAAGGCGTAGCTCTGGGGATGATCGCTGCGGCGCGTCTTTCCGAAAAAATGGGTTACCTCGAAGGCAATGAAACCAAACGCATCGAAGTGCTTATCCGCAGTGCGGGCCTGCCCGGGAAAATACCGGAGTCTTTTGCCTGCGATAGTATTATCCCCCTGTTACAGATGGATAAGAAGAAAAAAGGTGACATAATCCATTTTGTTTTGTTAAAGAAAATAGGAATGCCTTTTATCAATGGAAACATTGAACCGAAACTGATCACGGCAGTGCTTGAGGAGATGAAAAAATGAAACCGCGAAAGTTGGAAGACTTAAGGGAAAACATGAAGGAGAAAGACCGGGGGATTATCCATTTGTTGAATGAAAGGGCGCAAATATCCGTCCAGATCGGCAAGGTTAAAGGCGAAGGCGGAATTGACGTATACGATCCCTCTCAGGAAGCAAGGGTTCACGGCTATCTGCAGGAACTAAATTCCGGTCCTTTGCCGCGTGAAGCGGTAACATCGATTTTCCGGGAAATTATTTCCGCTTCGCGTGAATTGCAAAAACCAATGACCATTGCCTTTTTTGGTGCGGAAGGATCTTTTACGCATTTAGCGGCGCGTTTGCACTTTGGTGATTCCAGCCGTTTTTTTCCTCAGCCGAGGATTGATCGTGTATTTGATGAAGTGGAAAAAGGTTCCGTAAATTGGGGTGTTGTTCCCATAGAAAATTCGTTGGAAGGATCGGTGAACATTACGCTCGACCGGCTGATTACGACTTCGCTGAAAATCAGGGCGGAGATTTTTCTGCGGATCAGCCAGTGCCTTATTTCTTCGACCAAGAGTATGAAGGATATTAAGAAAATTTATTCTCACCCGCAAGCCTTGGCTCAGTGTCAAATATGGTTAAAAACCAATCTGCCCAATTGCATACTGAGCGAAGCGGAAAGCACAGCCGCGGCGGTTCAAATGGTGCGGGGGAAAAAGAATGAAGCGGCGATAGGCAGTTCTCTTGCCGGCCAAATGTACGGGCTGAATCTGTTGGCTGAAGGCATTGAAGATAATTCTTCCAATATGACGCGTTTTTTGGTTATCGGCAGGGGAGAAAATATAGCTACGGGTAATGATAAGACTTCCCTGATTTTTGCTACGCCTCATTCCCCCGGTTCACTTCACAGATCTCTGTCTTCTTTTGCGCGGCGAAAAATTAATCTGGCAAAAATAGAATCGCATCCTGTAAAAGAGAAATTATGGGAATACAGCTTTTTCGTGGATATAATAGGTCATATAGAAGACGAACAGGTAAAGAGCTGTTTGCAGGAATTGAAGGGAAAAACAACTTTTCTGAAAATATTGGGTTCATACCCGAAAAATGAAGGCAGATTATGATTTGTGTTCCCATTACGGCCGGTAAAAAAAAAGAAGCTTTGCATGCCATAGAAAGAAGTTGTCAGATTGCTGATTTTATCGAACTGAGAATGGATTTGATCGGGGGTGGAAGGCTTACGGAATTGATTTCTACCGCTCGCAACAGTTCCAGTTTAATTAAAATAATTGTTACGTGCCGTAAAAAAGAGGAGGCGACTCCTGCCAGAGAGTCAGCGGGTATGGGTATAAAAGGCGCCGGGGAAAAAACAATAGACCGGAAAATAGCTTTGCTCAAAGAGGCAATCGAACTGGGTGCTGATTTTGTTGATATCGAACTTACGGAAGGACGCGCGGCAATTAAAGAACTTCAGGCTTTTTGCGCAAAACACGGGGGGAAAACAAAAATTATTGTTTCTTACCATAATCTCAAAAAGACTCCCGTGCTGACAAAATTAAAAGAAATATTTCATCAATGCGCGAAAGTCAAACCAGCCGTTGTGAAAATAGTTACTCTTGCTAACACTGCCGAAGATAATCTAGTGACTCTCAGCTTGATTCCCTATGCGCGGAAGCATTCTCCAGAAATCATTTCCTTATGCATGGGAGATAAAGGCCGCGTCAGTCGTGCCATAGCGCCTCTTTTGGGAAATTATTTGAGCTTTGTCACGATGGAGCCAGAAGGAAAATCAGCGCCGGGACAGTTCACCGTTTACGAGATGAAACAAATTAATGAATTGTTTAAAGGGGAACGGACTTCGCCTTCAGCTCCGGTTTTATCTATACGGACACCTCCGCAGAATTATATTTTGCTGGGCGATCCGGTGAGACAAAGTCTCTCTCCATTGATGCACAACGCGGCTTTGAAAGAAATGGGAATTGAAGGAAACTACAGTGCGTTTTGCGTTCATGATTTGGTCGGCGCAATACAGGGCATGAGGGCAATGAATATCCGCGGCGCCAGTGTAACCATACCCTTTAAAGTCGAGGTTATGGAGTATCTGGATGACATTGACGACGATGCGCTGATAATCGGAGCGGTAAATACAATTATCAACAGCAAAGGCAGCCTAACAGGTTACAATACCGATTGGCTGGGACTGATTCTTACGCTCCAGGAAGCAATGCCGATTAAAGGTAAAACTATTGTAATTATTGGCGCGGGCGGAACAGCGCGAGCGGCGGCATATGGAATAATGAAGGAGGGCGGATTTCCGATTATTGCTAATCGCACGCCGGAAAAAGGAAAGATTCTTTCTGGCACACTAAACTGCCCATTTTATTCTATTGCCGAAATCGGCAAGATCAAGGCTGACTGTCTGATCAATACAACGCCTGTGGGCATGTATCCCCATAAAGATAAATCGCCGGTGAAAGCGTTGGCGCTGGGCGGTTATAAATATGTGATGGATGTTATCTACAATCCGCTGAAGACAAAATTGCTTAAGGATGCCGAAAAGCAGGGCTGTCATATTTTTTTGGGATTGGACATGTTTGTTCATCAGGGAGCTGAGCAAATCAGACTGTGGATGGGCGTCGAACCGCCCCGCGCGCTGATGAAAAAAGTAATATTAGAGAGGTTAACTAAGATTGAATAACGATGATGATCACTTTAAGGAAGTGCCCGCGACTGTTCGTGTTCCCGGTTCCAAGAGCCTGACCCAGCGGGCCTTGGTGGTTGCCGCTTTGGCGCAGAATAACTCTTTCATCAGCAACGCCCTGATTGCTCAGGATGCACTGTATTTGATTGACGGCTTGCGATCATTGGGCACGCAAATTGTTTCCGTGGAAGACGGTTTTTTTATTTCCGGCACAGCGGGTAAAATAATAAACAGCGGGGGAAAATTATTTTTGGGAAATAACGGCACCGCGCTGCGATTTCTTACGGCACTGGTGTGTTTAGGCAAAGGTAAATATGTTTTAACCGGAGAAAGGCGACTTTGTGAAAGGCCGGTGGGTGCTTTAGTGGATGCGCTGAGGGAAATGAGAGCTGATATTATTACTCATAATAATTGTCCTCCGGTGGAAATAAACGCCAATGGTTTAACCGGAGGAAAAATAACTCTGCAGGATATCGAAAGTTCGCAGTATGTGTCAGCGCTGCTTCTTTGCGCGCCTTACATGCAAAAAGACATGGATTTAACTTTGCAGGGCGGAGTTGTTTCCACTCCTTATATTGATTTAACGATTGCCGTAATGAGCGATTTCGGCGCGAAAATTACCCGAACAGGAAAATATGAATATCATGTTGTCGCCGGTGAAATTTATCAAGGGCGTGAATACCGCGTAGAAGGAGATGCTTCCAGCGCTTCCTATTTTTTTCTGGCCGCGGCGCTTTTAAAAAAAACAGTTAGAGTTACCGGAATTAACCGGCAAAGCAAACAGGGAGATATCCGATTGCTGAGTGTTCTGGAAGAACTGGGATGTAAAGTAAGCTCAGGAGAAAATTGGGTGGAAGTTTCCGGAAATAATCTGGCGGAAGGTGATTTTACTTTCGACCTCAACGATATGCCGGATATGGTGCCGACTTTAGCGGTGATGGCGGCCTTCCGCAATGGCCAAACGGTTATCAGCAATGTGGCTCATTTAAGAATAAAGGAAAGCAACCGGCTTGAGGCCGTGGTTGCTGAACTTAATCGGGCTGGCATTGAAGCCCGGGAGATGCCGGAAGGTCTTGTTATTCAAGGAGGGAAAATGCGGCCGGCAAAAATTGAGACTTATAACGACCACCGCATGGCCATGAGCTTTGCCATTGCCGGTCTGGTTGTCCGCGGTATAGAAATCAGCGACAAAAAATGTGTTGATAAATCATTTCCTCAGTTTTGGAAGGAATTAAAGAAGATATGAATGTTGTCTTAATCGGTTATCGGGCGACAGGAAAATCCACAGTGGGCAGAATTCTTTCCGCTAAGCTGAAAATTGCTTTTTGGGATTCCGACGTGATGGTAGAAAAAAGCATGGCGATGCCGATCAAAGAAATTGTGGCGTTGCATGGATGGGAGATTTTTCGCGAGAAGGAAAAAGATAGAATTAAATTTCTGCTACAAAAAGGAGCGTGTGTTATTGCCACCGGCGGTGGAGTTGTTCTGGACAGAGAAAACGTCGATTTGTTGAAACAGACAGGCTTGATTATATGGCTCAATGCTCCGGGGCATGATATTATTGACCGGCTCAAGAGAGATGCCTGTAACAAGGATATACGGCCACAGTTTACATCCGGGAATATTGATCAGGAAACTGCAGATATGATGAGACTGAGGCTTCCTTTATATGAAAGCGCCGCGGATTATACCGTGGATACGGTGGGTAAAAGCGCCACGCAGGTCGCGGAAGAAATTTATCAGTATTTGCGTAAATCAGGAAATTTGGATAAGATTAAAGAAAGCAAAAATTAAAAGGTAATATCTATGTCCGGAAATACAATTGGCAGCGTTTTTCGCGTTACAACCTGGGGAGAGTCACACGGTAAGGTTTTAGGAGCGGTTGTCGATGGTTGTCCACCGGGGCTTGACTTGGATGAATCTGATATTCAGCAAGCTCTGGACAGAAGAAGACCATCGATGTCGGTTTCTTCAACGACAAGGCAGGAGAGTGACAAAGTCGAGATTCTCTCCGGTGTTTTTGAGGGAAAGACCACGGGCACTCCTGTTTCGCTGATCATCAAAAACGCTGATGCGAAATCTTCCTCCTACGATGAATTAAAAAATATATTCCGTCCCGGTCAGGGAGATTTTTCTTATCTGCAAAAATATGGTATCCGTGATTGGCGCGGCGGAGGACGCTCATCCGGCAGAGAGACTGCATCGCGCGTTGCCGCTGGAGCTATTGCCGAAAAAGTGATTGTTCAGGCGGGTATGGATGTGATCGCTTACACGCAGGCCATCGGAACAATTGCAATCGACCGCGATAAAATGCCATCAGACAAAAATTTGAAAAGAATTGTGCGCAATAGTGCTCTTTTCTGTCCCGACCAGCAGGCCGCTACAGCTATGGAAAAAAAGATTATGGCAGTCCGCAAAAAGGGAGATTCGCTGGGCGGGGTTGTGGAAATTATTGTGCACGGTTGTCCCGCCGGGTTAGGCGAGCCCGTTTTTGACAAAATGGACGCTGACTTGGCCAAGGCTTTAATGAGCATCGGTTCGGTAAAAGCGGTGGAAATCGGCGATGGCATTGAAGCCGCTCGAAGAATGGGCTCGGAAGTCAATGATCAAATGAATAAAAAAGGATTTAGAACAAATCACGCCGGAGGAATGCTCGCGGGCATAACAAGCGGGGAAAAAATTGTTCTGCGGGTTTATTGCAAACCTGTTCCATCAATAGCGAAACCGCAGCAGACTGTAGATTTCAAGGGGAAAGAGCAGATAATTAAAATTCAGGGAAGACATGATATTTGTGTGTTGCCTAGGGTCGTGCCGGTTTGCGAAGCAATGGTCATGATTGTTTTAGCAGATCACTTATTGAGACAAAAGGCGATCAGTTGATGGAACATATTAATGTAGGCATAATTGGCGGCACAAAAGGCATGGGGCGCTGGTTTGCCGGTTTGCTGAGAAAAGAAGGCTGCACCGTTCATGTCTGCGGCAGAAAAACAAAGCTGCAAATAAACGATTTGGACAGGCTCTGTAACGTGGTTGTCGTTGCTGTGCCCATTTCTGCTACCGCTGAAATTATCAAACAGGTTGGCCCTCTTCTGTCCAAAGAGGTTCTTTTGATGGATTTGACTTCGCTCAAATATGAACCGGTTAAACTGATGCTGGCTAATTCCAAGGCTGAAGTCATCGGCTGTCATCCGCTTTTCGGACCACAGTTAAAAGATGCCTCCGGACAGAATATTATTTTATGTCCGGCGCGCGGGAAAAAGTGGATGGGCTGGCTCAAAGGCGTCTTTATAAAAAATAAAATGAATGTCCTGGAAGCAACTTCCGAAAAGCACGATAAAATGATGGCGATTGTTCAGGCGCTCAATCACTTCAATACAATTACTCTAGGAATGGCGCTCGCTCAAACAAATATTGAGCTTACGGAAATAAACAAATTTTCCACGCCGATCTTACGTGCAAAACTTGATATAATAAAAAAAGTGTTTACGGAAACTCCTGACATGTATATTGATATAATCACGGGAAACCTTAAGACAGGAAAAATGCTGGATATATATGAAAAAGCGCTAAAAGATGTTCGCGGTAAAATTAAATCCGGCGAAAAGGCTAAATTTAAAGAAACTGTAACGAAGACTGCAAAGAAATTATATGGAATCAAAAATAAATAAGACTGCGGAAATGATAGCGGCTTCGAAAAAACTAGTTATTTTTACCGGAGCCGGCATCAGCACGGAATCCGGCATTCCTGATTTCCGTGGGCCGGCCGGGCTCTGGACCAAAGTTGATCCCGAAGATTTCACGATTGACAGATTTCTGCGTTCCGGCGAGACACGCACAAAAGTTTGGTATTACCTTGTGGAAGGCGGATTGATGACTAAGGCCAATCCCAATCAGGCTCATTTGGCGATAGCCGAACTGGAAAAAATGAACAAATTAAGTTCGGTCATTACGCAGAACATTGATAACCTGCATCAAAGAGCCGGTAATAATCCGAAAAAAGTTCATGAACTGCACGGCAATATGGAATGGCTGGTTTGCCTCGATTGCGGTGAGCGTTATGATTTAGAACTGATGAGGCAAAAACATCCATCACCTGATCATTTTCCGGTATGTGAAAAATGCCAAGGTATTCTGAAACCTGATGTTGTATTTTTTGGTGAAATGCTTCCGCCAGAAACTTTGATGTCGGCGGAGCGGGAATCCGAAGAATGCGATTTGCTTATTGTGATAGGTTCTTCACTGGTTGTTTATCCCGCCGCTTATATGCCTCTCTACGCTAAGCGCTCCGGCGCGAAGATTGTTATCATTAACATGGGAGATACAGGGCATGATGATATAGCCGATGTATTTATAAACGCTCCGGCGGGAGAAACAATGACGAGAATTATGACCAGATTGAAGGAAATTATTAAATAAAAAACCTTCTGAATGATTTCGGTTTATTGGATAAAAGATAATGTGCCTGATAGTATTCGCTTATGATGTTCATCCATCATGCCGGTTAATTCTCGCGGCTAACCGCGATGAATTTTATGAGCGGCCATCGGCCCCGGCGGACTTTTGGGAGGATCAACCACAAGTGCTTGCCGGACGAGACTTAAAAGAAGGCGGTACGTGGCTGGGCTTTACCAGAGAGGGGAAATTTGCCGCCATCACTAATTATCGCGATCCTTCCGCTTTAAAAAGTAATGCTCTTTCGCGCGGAGGGCTTGTCAGCCGTTACATTTCCGGAAAACAAAACCCAAGTCATTATCTGGAAGAGATTTCCCCGCAGGCAGATAAATACAATGGCTTTAATTTGATCCTGGGGGAGGGCAGTGAACTTTTTGTTTTTTCCAATCGCGGAGAAAAACAAAAACTAAAATCCGGAATCTATGGCTTAAGCAATCATTTCCTGAATACGCCTTGGCCAAAAGTATCAAGGGGTAAGAGGCTCTTGAAGGCCGCGTTGGATAAAAAAGGCGCCGATCTTGAAGAAGCGTTGTTTGCCCTGCTGGCTGATCGTCACATTCCGCCGGACAGTAAACTGCCCGCAACAGGCATAGGCTTGGAATGGGAGCGGGTATTGTCGTCTATATTTATTACTAGCCCTGTTTACGGCACCCGTTCTTCGACAATTTTGCTTATAGGAAAAAATAATCGCGTAAAATTCGTGGAAAAAGTTTTTGATGGAAACCCTGAACCGTGGGTTACCAGCCGATTTTCCTTTAAACTGGGAAAAGGAGGATTAAATGAAGGTTGTTTATCATGAAGATTATAACGAAATTTATTCGTCTGATCCCGCTTCCGCTGCCGGAAGAATTCAAGCCATTGAAATGGCACTGCGCGGCAAGGTAAATTTTGTCACACCTCTTCCGGCTTCCCAAGAAGATATTCTCCGAGTACACACTGCCGAGCATGTAAAGTCGGTCGAACGTGAAGGCGTATACGACATTGCGGCGCTCGCCGCCGGCGGCGCGATTAAAGCGATACAAATCGGATTGACAGATCCTTGCTTTGCTGTAATTCGTCCGCCCGGCCACCATGCTTCAGCGGGAAGCGCGTGGGGGTTTTGCTATTTTAACAATATGGCGATAGCGTTGGAAAAACTAAAGTGTGAGGATAAAATTAAAAAAGCATTCATTCTGGATTTCGATCTGCATTTCGGTGACGGCAATGTGAATATCCTGGGCGGCAAGGGATATGTGACCATACTTAATCCTACATCATCTAATCGTAATGAATATTTGAAAAATGTGCAGAATGATTTAGCGCAAACAAAGGCTGATATGATCGCCGTATCGGCCGGATTTGATAATCATGAAGCCGATTGGGGCGGCCTTTTGAAAACCGAAGACTACAAATATATGGGCAAGCTGGTGCGAGATGCAGCCTGGCGCAACAAAGGCGGCTGCTTCGGCATTTTAGAAGGGGGCTACAACCACAGCGTTCTGGGTAAAAATGTCCTGGCGTTTATTGAAGGGCTGGAAGAAAAATAATATAGATGGAGCTGTGGTGAATTAGCAGATGATACGGACTGTAAATCTTACTTCCTCTTCTAAGGAAGATGTCAAGTATTTTCCTTGTAAAGATCTTTAAAGTTGAAAATGGTTGTGGTGGTACTTCGACCTTTTTTCCTTTTCACCTAACCTCTTTTATTCTGCGGGCCTTCTGTGCCCAACTTACCTTATACAGGACGAAAAGGGTGGTGGAAGTTGACCAAGCTGAATCGCGCAAGCCTTTTAGCCTACGAAGTAACACGGTCCTTCCTTCCGCCACAACCATGCTTTATTTTTTATGTGTTTATGCACATGCCGCAGCAGCAGGCGCTAAATCTTCAAATTCCCGCTTATCCCGCAGTAAGGCAAAGATTACTTTGATCAGCTTAATAGCCACTGCACAGAGCATCTCTTTGCGCCTGGGCTGTTGACCAACCCTGTTCTTTGTTTCCAATTTCCGAAGGTAGTATTCCTGAAAATAGTTACTCAGAAACACCACTCTCATACTCATAAAGAAAAGATATTTTCGTAAGAGCCATCTTCCCTTCTTGGATATGAACTTCCGACCAATACGCGAACCTGAATCACTCTCCTGGGGATCATATCCGGCGTACTTCACGATCTGACGGGCATTATGAAAATGGGTAGGATCTCCCAGTTCTCCCAAAAACACAGCGGCAGAAAGAGGGCCTACGCCCGGTATGCTCATCAGATAGGATGCTGCGGTTGTCTCCTTAAGTAGGAGCTTCAACTGTTTATCCAGATTATTGAGCAACAGGACTGTCCGTTTCACTTCTTCCAGGCACATTTGAACCCGGTATCGGTCAGCGTTGCCAATCTGTTTTATTCCAATACTTTTTTGAGCAGATTCAATAAGTTTTTCTGCCTTAACGGCAAAGCCCGCTTTCTTTCTTGAACTTTGTACAATCAAGTCTCGGAGAGTCGATACCTTCATCAACACAACGTCCTGGGGAAAGGACATTGCTCAAGAATAATCCACAGACTCCGTGATCCCCTTGACCAGAATATCTCATGCAATTCGGGAAAATAATCGTCCAGGGCGGCATGTAATGAGTTTTTTGCACTCACGCTGTATCGGAAAAGTCTCTCCCTGGCTTTCGATAGCGTCCGCAACTGCCGCAGCACTCCATCCTTGATGACGGTGTCAATATATTTACCTTCTCGGGTTATATTCGCTATGGTTAACGCATCTCTTTGGTCACTCTTAGCTGATGAACTCTCATCCAACTCCCGGTGATGCTTCAGTGCTGTAGTCCTCACAAAACGAACTTCATAGCCATGCTCTTTTGCAAAATAGGCCAGCTTCCTCCAGTAATGTCCCGTTGGTTCCATCCCGATGAGAACATCCCTCAAATGATGCTTCGCTTTTAGCCCTTCAATCATATCTACAAATTGCTCAAATCCTTCGCGACTGTTATAGAGCTTCGTACAGCTTCCTAAAACGTTGCCTTCCTTGTCCATAAATCCCAACGCATTGAAAGCATTGCCGATGTCAACCCCAACGATGAAAGTTGTTTTCTTAATCCTTTGACGACGTAACGCCTGCTTGTTATAATCATTCTTGGACATGGTCTTTTCTCCTTTCTCCTTTCGTTGTTTTGGCTATTCAACTTTAACAGATCGAAAATACCATGTCCGCTACTATCTTCCTTATAGTAAGCTGTAAGAAACAAATCATCAAACGTAACGAATATGCAAGATTTCAATCCGTTATCAATAAGATCGTGTAATTTCTTTTTTAAAAAAAGAAAATTGTGCTATATTGATATTCAAATCATAGGAAAAGCTAATCTCACATATTAATTGTTAAAATATAAAAGGAGACCATAACTATGTCAGCATCTAATAAAGAAATTCTGAAATATTCAAAACTGGGGAATGGTCCTGAAAAAATTATTGCTATCCATAATTTTTGGGATAACAAGAAGCAATACGATCCAATTAAGGCATATCTGGATACGGATGCTTTTACCTATGTATTAGCGGATGTTAGAGGATATGGCCAATCAAAGGACATAAAAGAAGAATTCACTGCAAAAGAAGCTGCTGAAGATGTCATTAACTTGGCGGATTATCTGGAATGGAAACAGTTTCATCTTGTTGGTCATTCCATGTCTGGCATGATTGTTCAGCGGGTGGCAGTTGATGCAAAGGAACGAATAAAGTCTATCATCGCACTCACCCCTGTGTCTGCAATGGGGCTGCAATTTGACGAACCAACCTGTGGTTATTTTGCCAGTGTAGTTTCCGATCGAAAAACCATGTTCGATTATTTCAGAATGTCCTTGCCAATGTATTCGAAAATGTATTCCGAATTCAGAACGAACAGGGCTTGGGAAAGCGCTACCTCTGATGTAAAAAAGACTTATATTAAAATGTGGAACAACAAAGACTTTTCTCAGGAGTCAAAAGGTCTTAATACGCCAATGTTGGTGGTTTTGGCTGAAGATGACCCCATATTTAACCAGAAAGTGAAACCTTTCTGGGAGAAATGGTATCCTAACTGTGAGATCATAATGTGTAAAAATACAACCCATAACATAACCGATGATACCCCTGTTTTTATAGCATCGGCAATTGAGAATTTTGTAGTAAAACATACTTAAATAAAATACTATCATATTGAAGATTACAAATAGTAATCCTTGATTTTGACAGATGTCCAGAACTGAACAGTAGTAGGTATACTCGTTAAAAGAGAAGCACGGCGCGTCCACCGGTTATCTTCAGGGCAAGACTGTGCAGGGCGCGTCATGGTTCGGAAGAGTGTGCTCCAGCCAGAGTCGTTCATACATTTCATCTACCTGTGTTTGGGCATGTTAGCAGAAATTTTAATATAAAATTGTATCGCCTTATTCTTGATACTCCAGAACAATAGAAGAAGGCGAAAAATTTAGAACTTTTAAATCACTTTTTTGTTCAATACTGTTGGCCAGGTAAAATGTGTTTTCCGGATAGCTGACAACAAAATCACCCATCTGTTTTTCTTCAACATCAGAAACCCAGGTGATACTTTGCAGTATTTCTTTAATTTCCCTGACGGTATCTATATCATTTACGTCATTAACCTTAATGGCAACTTTCTTCGTATTGCCAATGATGTATTGGCTGACCTTATCCAGAATGGCGGGTGCCAGATTTTGAGCCAATTCTTTCATTGCTTCCCCGGCCGCAGTTTCCATGTCATTTGCCACTCCTTTAGCTTCTTCAGTACCCATGGTCAAAATTTCCATATTGCCAGTCTTATTGTTTTTGGCAATGATCCGATAAGTCAGGCGCACTGTCACATTATTGAAAGGCATGGAAATACCGTGGCCGGTGTTTTCTCCTTTTTTCGTGGAAATCGTGTAATCAACTTTGCCGATGATAATCAAGCTGGATAAAAATTTATACATCATAGTACGCAGATTTAAAGTGTTGCCGCTGCGGATAGCTTTTTCTATTTCCGCGGCGTCAATGGCTTGTGTCGGAGCGACATCGACAACGGTATAGTTTTGTTCGGTGAGAATGTCAATGAGGGTTTCGGAAAGAATATTTGTTTCCTCGAATTCATCGCCGCTGTGGCCGGGTTTGCGCACGGGAATAAAAACAGCAATAGAATTATTTAATCCTAACTGATAAACGGCTTCTCTGGCACTGACAGGTTCCACGCAAACGTTAATCTTGACATTGACACTATCTTTGTCGTTTTTCTGATTGATTACTTTATAACTTTTAACTGCACCGCCCGCTTTTGTTTTAATAATATCTTCCAGCAGCGTGAAATTTTGCACAAAGCTCCGTAGTTTGATTTCGGTATCGACAACTTCTTCAATTGCCGACCATTTGGCGCTGGCGATGGCTGCGAGTTTGGCGGAGGGAATATCGTCATTAACAATGGCTGATTCCGCCTCCGCATTAACGCATTTTTCCTGGCTAAGGGCGTCGTTTATTTCCCAGCAAAAAATCACCGTCAGACAAAGTAAAAAATAAAATTTCTTCATAATATTACCTGATTTTATGTCACCAACGATAAAAACCATACTAAAAATATGATGCAATGCTAGCACAAAGTTATGGGATATTCAAATTTATACCATTTCGATTGGAAGTTGCTGCCTGTTCGGCGTCATTTCCCTGTATAGTAAGAAAAAATATTTTTATATTGCGCTCCCGGTCAAAGGATAATGCGGCGGCGAGGAGGAGGCGACGAGACGTATTTTAAACACGCGTGACCTTCAGGTTATACGTTGAGGAAGCCGACAACGCTACCAACAAAGTTAGCCGATGAAAGCGGATTGGTATCACTTGCCGATGCAAAAACTGGAAAAAATCTTATCCAATATTTCATCATTGATTTTTTTACCGGTTATTTCATCCAGATTATCCAAGGCTTCGCGCAGGTCGAAAGCGGCGAATTCCGAAGACATGCCACCTACGATACTTTCCTTTGCTGCCTGAATATTTTTAAGAGTTTTTTCCATGGCCAGTTTATGGCGCATATTAATGATTATCGCGCCGCCGATATCTTTGTCATCGTTGCCGCCGGATAAATCCATGATGGTGTTTTTTAATTCTTCCAGTCCGGCGCCGAATTTGGCCGAGATTTTAAGAATTTTTTTATCTCGAGAAAATAAGTGTTCGATTGTGTTTATCTCCCAGGCAGGCGGCAGATCAATTTTATTGATCGCGGCAATAATATTGCCATCTCTATTCTTATCAATAATAACTTTATCTTCATTCGTTAACGGTTTGCTGCCGTCCAAAATTATAATCACAACATCAGCATTGGTCAGACTTTCCCAAACCAGATCGATTCCTTTTTTTTCGATGACGTTTTGCGGTTCTCTAATCCCGGCGGTATCCGTCAGATTTACAGGAATGCCGCTGATGTTAATCGTATCCGTGATTAAATCGCGTGTTGTACCAGGGATATCGGTAACAATCGCTTTTTTCTTGCCCGTAAGGGTATTGATTAAGCTTGATTTCCCCACATTGGGTTTGCCCGTGATGACGACATTGATACCTTCTGTGTATGCTTTTGCCGTGCGATATGATGACAGAAGCGATTGGATATGTTCTAATGCCGGATCAATTTGCGGCGGCAATAGAGGAATTTCTTCTGTGAATGTATCTTCGGTAAAATCAATGGCCGCCTCAAGTCCAGCCAGCGCATCAATCACCAGAGAGCGCAGATTTTCTATTTCGTTGCTTAGAGATCCCTTTAACTGAGCAAGACCGATGGCGTAAGCTTTTGCCGATTTGGCGGCAACCATTGCGGCAAGCGCTTCCGCTTGCGATAAATCAATCCGGTTATTGAAAAAAGCGCGTTGGGAGAATTCGCCGGGCCGGGCAAGACGGCAACCCAATTCCAGTAATTGTGTCAGAATAGACCCGATGATGAGCGGGTTGCCATGGCAGTTGATTTCTATAATATCCTCTCCCGTGAAAGAGTGAGGTTTGCGCATGAAAGATATTAAAACTTCATCGAGGATTGTATTTCCGTCGGCTGAGGTAATATCGCCATGATATAAATGGTGGGTTTCCCATGGGCAATTTGCATGGGCAGGTTGAAAAATACGTCGCGCAATTTTGAGAGCTTCGAGACCGCTGATCCGAATGATCCCGACTCCGGCCATACCGAAAGGAGTTGCTATAGCGGCTATAGTATCTTGGTGAAGCACAGTTGGACACTTCCCCTTTATATATAGTTAAATTGACTAAAAACTATTCTTGTTCGTGAAACTCCAATTTAATGAGACTCGCTGAAAACGAATCCAGACTCGTCGGGATGAAGTTTGAAGCGTTAGTCGTAATGAGTCTTAAACTTCAAAAGCAAAGCGCGTTGAAGTTTTTTAGACGAATTATCCAATAGCTAAACGCTATTGGAAATTATCCCACATGCGAAGCTAAGTGGGACTATACATGATACGCAACCACTTGCTTTGGGTTTATACCCGTGATTTTTTTTCTCTGACATGCTTGGTATTGCCTGCTTTCGCGGGAAGAATGACGATCTTTCTGTATTTACCTTCGCCGCGGCTTTGCGTGATTAGCGATTCATCTTCTTGCAGCACCATATGGATAATACGCCGGTCATGGGCATTCATGTGGGCAAGCGATACTGGTTTCATGGTCTTTTTTACTCTTTCCCTTATTTTTTCCGCTAAACCAAGCAGGAATTCTTCTCTTCTTTTTCTGTACTCTCCCGAATCGATCAGGATCATTTTGTGTCCATTATCAAATTTATTGATTGCTTTGTTCAATATATACTGAAGAGCATCTATATTCTGTCCGCGTTTGCCGATAAGCAAACCGCTGTTATCGCCTTCAATGTCGAGAATTATTTTTTCCGGCGTTTCATTAACAGTCACCTTACATTCCAATGATATCCTCTGCAAAATGCCTTCCAGCAGATCCTTTGCGTTTGACGCCAGCACAGCGCTGGAGATGGAAACTACGGGCTCTGTCTGCTTTCCATGTTTTTCTGTTATAATTTTTTTTTCAGGTATAACATTTTTTGCCGGCTTTACCCGTGGTTCTATTTTTATTTTTGATTCACTTGCCTTTGACACTGGTATAGTGTTGGAGCTGGAAACTACAGGCTCTGTCTTCTTTCCCGGTTTTTCCGTTAAAATTTTTTTTTCAGGTATAACATTTTTTGCCGGCTTTTCTCGATGTTCTGTTTTTGATTCGCTTTTAGCTTTTGGATGATCCGTGAAGCTAAAATCCATGTCCAGAGAAACCAGAGATGCTTTTATTTTTGCTTTTTTGGAAAATAATCCCAAAAAACCTCCAGATTCTCCAGAGATAATTTCGATATTTAATTTCTCCCGTGGTACGCCAAATTCGAGGCAAGCCTTTTCAATGGCTTCGTCAATCGATTTTTCTTCTATCTCTAAAATTCTTGAACTCATTTTTAACCTCATGTCAATCCCGTGACTTGGAATCCCCCAACTCCAGCCGGGACCCCACTATATCAATCAGATAATTTGTTATTAATGTAAATTTGCTGACCGATGCTTAAAATATTATTTAATAACCAGTAAATGACCAGCCCTGCCGGAAAATTTAAAAAGATAAAGGTAAACACAATGGGCATAATCAACATCATCTTTGCCATATTTGGATCACCTGTAGAGGGGGTCATTTTCTGTTGAATAAATTGCGTTGCACCCATGATGACCGGCGTAATGTAATAAGGGTCTTTTGCCGATAAATCCTGAATCCACCAGAAAAATGGCGAGTGGCGCAGTTCAATGGCATAAAGAAGTGTATTGTACAGGCCGATAAACACAGGAATCTGAATTAATATCGGCAGGCAGCCACTAAGGGGGTTAACTTTATGGGCACGGTAAAGAGCCATGGTTTCCTGACCGATTTTGGCCTGATCATTTTTGTATTTCTCTTTTAACTCGGCTAATTTAGGCTGAAGTTTTTGCATTTCCTTCATGGATCTATAGCTTATATTACCCAGCGGCCAGAAGATAAGTTTGATCAGGATTGTCAGTATAATAATGGCAACTCCGTAATTGCTAATATATTGATACAAAAATTTGATGAAAATAAGCAAGGCAATGGAAAGCCATTTTAATCCCGGTATAAATGAGTCAAACTCAATAGCCTCTTCCAGCGATATACCCTGTTTCTTGAGGAGAGTATAATCCTTTGGGCCGATAAACAGTTCGTAGTTCAATGAATCAGACTGGTTTGGCGGGATTATACTTTTAGTTCCTTTAATCTCTACAGAGACCATGTTATTGCTGTCTTTGGACATGTTGATGCTGGTCAGAGACGGATCTTGCGGTATTATTACGGCCATGAAATATTTCTTTTCAAATCCACCCCAGGAAACATCAGGACCAAGACTAGTATCAGTCGATATATCCGATACTTTCTTACGCTTGATGGACTTGGACACATAGGCGACAGGACCTTCCTTGCTGTACCTATCTACTTCCTGTTTCGAATCCATATACTCATACCAGTTAAGATGCGGTATCTGGGTCAGAGATGTGTCTGTAAGGTTAGATACTTTTACATCCAGCGCGATTGAATAATTATTGGGATTGAAAGTAAAAATCTTTTCTATTTTAATTCCATTAAACGTCCGGGAAAATACTAAACGCTGTTTTTCTTTAGCGCTGATCAAGTCCAATTTGGTTACATCGGCATCATAAACTGAATCGGCGGCAATCTCAGGGGATGATTCGGGAAAGGTAATCGCCAACGGATAAGGCATGGTTCTCATTAACCGCGACAATCTCTATGAGTTCCTTGCTTTTTGCTTTGGCCGGTTGCTTCGTGCCGGTTATGGAATTCTTAATTACAGGATAAATATCAGCGGCACATTTAGTACATTCTTTTTGATATCTTTTGAGCTGAAATGATTTCAAGGCGGCGCCTCTGGTGGAAAATATCGCCGTGTAATTTTCAGTTTCTACCTTGATATTTTTCGGCGCAGATTCTTTTTTAGAGGAGGTTTGTTTAGCTGCTAACTTTGGCGTTGCCGCCTTTGCCGTAGCTGCGTATGGTTTTGCCTCCTCTTTTTTACTTGCCTGAATTGATACCTGAACTGGCGCGGCTTGTCTTGACACCGGCGATTTGGCAAAAAACATCTGATATATCAGCAATACGGCAAGTGACAGGACGAAAGCTAGAATTGTCCTTTTATCCATTAAAAAACCTCCCTATTTTTTACTTGACGGGATCGTAACCGCCGGGATGCAAAGGATGGCAGAGCAGAATCCTTTTTATGCCCATGAATGAACCTTTTGCCGGACCATACAGCTTGATCGCCTCAATTGCATATTCGGAGCATGAGGGATAGAAGCGGCAACATGGAGCAAAAAAGAAAGGTGATACACAAATTTGATATGAACGAATTATGGAAACAAAAATTTTTACCAAAATTGTCCTGAGCATAAATTATATATTAGCTTTCCGCGTGAAGAGTTCCGTCAATTCCTTACATGCTTCTTGATAAGTAAGGGGTGGCATAATTCTTTTAGCCATGACAACAACATCATGCTCAGCGGGAAACAAAGTTTTATTGAGGCGGAAAAATTCTCTGATCAACCGTTTGATTCTGTTTCTTCTTACGGCGTTTCCCGTTTTCTTGGTTACGGTAATTCCCAGTCTTTTAGTCCCTTGGGCATTACCGCATGTTATAGTTGTAAAGTGTTGAGAACTCCTCCACACCCCCTGGCTGTAAATGGTTCTATATCTGCTGTGATTAGTTATCCTTTCCGATTTCCTGTAAGATTGTTCTTTCATGCATGTCGACCGACCATCCTTAAGTTACTAAAGTACAGAATTTATACGGCTAAACGTTTTCTGCCTTTAGCTCTTCGGCGGCTTAAAACCTGCCTTCCGGATTTTGAAGCCATCCGGACGAGAAAACCGTGGGTCCTTTTTCTTTTGGTATTTGTTTTATTGGTCAAAGTCTTTTTCATAGTTAATCCTCTAAAAGTAATAAAGTAATTTATAAATCATAGTAGCATTTATTTGTCAAGATGAAATTGATGAACAGGGGAATTTTAAATGTTCGCCTATTTATAATGAAGATATCTTGAAAGAAAAATCAATCAAGTGTACACTCAAAACCCAGGCCGGAGAAGATCAGATGATCGTCGGCAGAATTTATCTGCCGGAGGAAAGTCCGAGCTCCACAGGGCAGGATGGTCGCTAACGGCGACTGGGGGCGACCCTAAGGAAAGTGCCACAGAAAACATACCGCCCAGGGCGAAAGCCTTGAGTAAGGGTGAAAAGGCGAGGTAAGAGCTCACCGCTTTCCTGGCGACAGGAAAGGCATGGTAAACCCCATCCGGAGCAAGACCAAATAGGAGAACGTTTAAAGGTGGCCCGCCTGATGTTCTCGGGTAGTGTCGCTAGAGGCTGCAGGTAACTGCTGTCCCAGATGAATGATCATCACCACATGTAGGGTAACCGAAACGCGGGACAAGACTCGGCTTATGATCTTCTCCAGTGCCTGTTATTGTTGAAACTCCAATTCCGAAAGCGAATAACCTAAAGGTCACTGTAGGCGTAGCGGAATTGGTAAGTTGTAATGAAACCCAAGCTTCAGAAACAAAGTGCACTGAAGCTTGCTGGTCGAATTATCCCGCGCAGTGGAGGGTTTAAAACCCCGCAGCTTACTGCGGAATCTGTTTCCAAAGCTTGCTTTGGGGTTCATACCCGTGATTATAAATTAAAGAACTTCTTTCGCTTTAACGCCTTTAATAAGATAGATCGTGTTTGTTTAGAGAATAGGTTTGTTATAAATTTTTTCCTTTGTCCCGTGCCTCCTGATAAAGCCTCCAGACGCAGAGACCTATTGCCAGAAAGAAGGAACACAGCATAAAGTTTGGTGTAGTTCCGAGGATTTCATCCACGAGATAACCTATATATAGGAACAGGAAAGAAGATACTACCATAGCCAGTCCCCATGCCGATAACATCAGTATACCGCCAATCGAGTTGAATTGCTTAAGGTTTAAATTGGGTTTTTCTGACGGCATGGTCTGTTTTAGTTTTCCCTTCTGCTTTGATAATTTTGTTTTACTTATATTAATGGAATTATCATGCCAAATTTAAGATTAGAATTGCTTATTATTGTAACACAAGAAATAACAACATAATACAATAATCTTCCCTTTATATTCCTTTATCAAGACTCTGCCTTTTACCTGTTCTTTTAAATGAAATATTAAACATAGTGAACGAAAAGTGAAAAAAGATTCTGTTTGAGATGTGGTCAAAAGGATAAAAGAACTTTTAGTTAAAGATAGAGAAAAAAAGAAGAATGTTTTTATGCAGATGATAATCAACTGCTTAAAATCAGTTAGTTCACCAATCTTGAGCAAAACGCGATCGCTGGTATGAACCTTAAAGCGTGTTTTAAAAATTGCTGCCGCTTATTGATAGAACTTGATAATCTTACTATACTTGGATAAAATTTATAAATCTTTTTATCAAGTCCATTCCGGGAGCTGTAAAGAGGGCAACTAATATAACAAAGAGAATGAATATTATGATCAATTCGCGGTTGCGCATTTTCTTATATTTTCTTTTTATTATCCAAAGAATAATGCCACCTAAGACCAACGCGATCAGATGCGGAAAATAGTTCATTTTGATCTCCTTTTCTTTGTAGCAAAATACAATTAATATAATACAAGTTTTTGTAGTTTACATTTAAATAAGTATAAAAAGTATTATGTATATTGTATTTGATTAAAGTCCATGCTATTTTTAAAAATAATAATAACGGAAATTGTGGGTATGAATCCCAAATCAAGCTTTGGGAACGTTTCGCAGCAAGCTTCCGGGTATCATACCCTCCGCTTTGCGGGATAATTCGACTAGCCAATCTGACTACGCTTCGCTTGTCATGTTGGAGTCTCATAACCGCCGCTGTGCGGGATTGTTCAACTTGCCAATTCCGCTGTGCTTCACTTGCGGAATAAATAATTCGATTAACGCTTCAAACTTCACTTCGTTCGTTTTCAGCGAGTCTCATTAAAAAAAAAGCCGAATCGAAATTCGGCCTTTTGATTAATTGATTAAATTAAGTTTACTTATTTATCATCATCATCATCATCATCAAATGATGATTGACCTTCTGAACCTTTTGGGATTTCCGCCTCTAATGAACGGCTGACTCCACGAACCAAAAGCAGCATAATGAAGAACAGAATAATCATGGAAGCGATAAGAATAAAGATGATTGTCGCAGTCCATGCTTTTGATTCCTTTTCAATATTTTGCGATACCTTTAGTGCCGCTTCGTTATATTTCTCAATTTCCAGTCCCAGGCCGATCCAGCCAAAACCGGTAGGTGCAGGAAGGTTTGACGCATAAAACTTGATCGGCGCATAGGCGACGAACTTGTTGTATCCACCAAATTTGTACATTAAAACTCCTGATTTTCCTTGTACAGCTTCTTTCGCGATAGTAAATAAATTGGGATCCATAAAACCCAACTGGAAGAGGTTCAACGCTTCTGCGCCTTTCTTTGCCAGTTCTGTTGCGTTCTGAGCCGTAACAGTTGGAACAATTGTTCCGTTAGGGTTGAGTCCAACAATATGAAAATCACTAGGATGGGAAATGACAAAACCGCGATGGTCGACCATATAAGCGTAATTACCGCCAGAACTCTGTGTTTCAAATACCTTTTCCGCCTGCGTAGGAACAAGGTGATGGGTAAACTCGGCCAGATGACGATAATCCAAGGCCAGTGTAATTATACCCGCGAAGCCATCTTTATTGAATACCGGTGTCGCAAAACGGACGATTCCGGAAAATCTTTGTCCCTTTTCAAACGCTGCCTTATCGACATAGAACCCTGTTACCGGGGAAACATAAACTTCGCCTTTATTCAGATTTTTTGTCTTAGCAAAATAATCTTCAGTTTTATATGTTGTATTGGCCGGATTGCTGACATTAACCAGTTTTTTCGCCGGCATCGCCTGACCGTCAACGACTTTAATTTGTTCGTTGCCGTTTTTATCAATCAGAGCCATTTCTTTGTACAGCGGGATCAATACCTGCTGTATTTTACCGTCATGTTTGACCCAGACCGGTTTTTTATTTTCAGAAATAAACTGTTTGTATACAGCTTCTGTTGAGGGAATGATTGTTGCGACTTGTAAATCTTTATTGCTTTCCATGAGGAAACTGGCAACTTCGTTTGCTGTATTGACGGCTCTAGCTCTTATATCTTCCTGAGATTTTTGGTCTATAGCAGATATTGTACTCTGCTTTATGGTAACCCCCAGCTTAAACATGCCGTTGGCAATTAAGAAAGCCATTAATGATAAGGGGATTACGATAAGCAGGAAGAACACGCCTCCTATATTAAAAAACTGCTTACCTTTTTTAGTTTTTGACATTACTATTTCCCCCTAACCTTTGTTAATTTTGTAGTTAACTTGTTTTAAATATTAACCCAAAAAATAACGCATGTAAGGGTTGGCATAGAGAAGAACCAGAGAAACGACCAGCGCATAAATCGCGATGGATTCAGCCATGGCCATACCGACCAGCATGGTCATCATGATTTTTCCCTGAACACCTGGATTTCTTCCCACTGCGGAGCATGCTCCACTGGCTGCTGTTCCAATACCCAAACCTGCGCCGACGGCGCCCACGCCAATAGCAATACCTGCGGCAATCATTGCTCCCACAGCAAAAATAGCTTTGGAGTAAAGATCACCTGTCGGGATAGCTTCCGCGGCAAAAACAACCGGGCTCGCTACTAGCAGAACTGCAACGGATGTTAATGCTGTTAAAATTCTTTTACCAAATTTGTGTGACATTGTTTGTCTCCTTTCCTAATAAATTATTTATTATTACTTCCTGTTTCCATAACATAAATGAGCAGTCGAAGGAAAGAGAAATAATTTAAACTTTAGTCTGCTTGGGCTTATTGCATGACTTATGCCATGACTTTAGTATGAAAAAATTATTTCTAAATATTTCATTTGAATAGCGCGGCTATGAAAAAAATGTCGATCTAATTTATTGAGATTATTTCACTTCACAATAAAATAAAAATAAAAAAATTTCATATGTGAAAATATCTGCAAGTTATTTAACAAACGGAAAACCCTGACAATTTGAAACCGGATTTAATGTTTTGTTAAATGGGTTACTATAAAACATTCAAATCACGTGTAGGAGCTTCAAAACAATTTGGGGCGTAAATCCCGCTTCGCTTCGGGGATACCACAGATATCTTCGATATCCTCCGCCTGCGGCGGGATAATTTAACTAACAAATATTACTGCGCTACGCCTGTAATATTTTAGTTTCATTAATTTCCAATAGCCTTTGGCTATTGGAAAATTCGGCTTAAAAACTTCAATGCGATTTGTTTTTGAAGTTTTAGCCTCATTACGACTAACGCTTCAAATCTATAGTGACCTTTAGGTTATTCACTTCGTTCGTTTTACCACGGCGCTAAGCGCCTGGTATAATTCCCAATAGCCTTTGGCTATTGGATAATTCGACTTACAAATATCACTGCACTGCATTTGTAATATTTGAGTCTCATTACGTCCAACTAGTTTCAGCGCGTTATACTTCCGAAACTAGGGACTCATTTTCAGCGAGTCTCATTATATTTTTATTGAAATTTTCCGCTAAGATCGTTAGTATCATAAAAATCGGTTTTGTTAAAATAAAACACTATGAGTAGCTTTAATTAAAGGATGATCATGCAGGAGCTTTTGACGGCAGTTACTTACCCCATCGTATGGCTTATTTGTTCTTATATTTTAAAAATTGAAAGTGGTTTGGCCAAACTTCTTATTTCACTGACAGCAGCAATCCTGGTTTATGTCTTAATCGGGATTAAGCTCTCCCAAAAAGAAAATAAAAAGGACAAAGAGGATTAGGTGACCTTATTCAGTAAAATTAATAAACTCTTCTATAAGGCTATAAAAGTACGCATCTGGTTAGCCAGTGTAGCGGTGATCATCCTGATTCTACTTTTATCTTTGACAGTGAACAGCGCCAGAGAAAAGGATATGGTTGATCTGTTCAGTCGGCAGCAGCTTGCCAATGTACAAAATACTGCAACAAGAATGGCCGATATTTTTTCACAGGTCGGGAAAAATATTGCTTTATTTTCTCATTTTGATCCTCAGCTAAAAATATCTTCCGAAGAAATTGATAGTTATTACAAAATATTGTCTTCCGGCTGGGAAAGCACTTTTAATACAATTGTCCTGTTTGATGCCGCAGGCAAGATAAGGAGCGTTTACCCGCAGAATATCTATCCGGCAATAAATTTGTCTGATCACTTTAAGATTCTCCAGAAAGAACAAAAACAATATTTAGGTTTGGCTTTACCGGAACGATCACGTGCAGTCAGTTTAAAACAAAAAATGGATCGGTATCTGGTGGTCGGCTGCCCTCTGAGGCGTCAGGACGGCAAATTCGCCGGAGCATGGATAGTCTCCTTTTCTCTATCGGCAGTTGTGGATAAATATGAAAAACAAACCAGAAATAATGAATTGGGAGACCTCTGGTTAATGGATGAAAAACAACAGATAATTATTCATCCCGATTCAGCATTTGTCGGAAAAAACATAAAAGATCTATTGATCAACGGTAAAGGAGCGCAAATTGATTTTTCATCAGCTAATGGTAATTACTTTGAAGCAGTGGTGCGCCTGAGTGATAAAAAACAGCAGCGCAGTGTAGTTGCTTTTTATCCGTTGCAGGCGGGAGATAAAAAATGGGTTCTTTTCGTTGTTGCTCCGTACAATCTGGTAATTTCACCCGTTCGTAAAACTTTTGTTTATACGCTTTTTATTTCATTATTGCTCATAGGGGTAGTTATAATTGCCAGTATGTCTTTTGCCTATAAAGAGGGTAAAAGACTGCGCATCAAGGAAGAGAAGAAAAGATTAAAAGAGCGGGAGGACTGGCAGGAAAAACTGCTCCTGGAAAAGAAAACTATAGACGGCATTATTGAAGGTTCGCCAATTCCCACTTTTGTTATCAACAAGGAACACAAAGTTATCTTATGGAACCACGCTTGCATGGAGCTTACCGGTTATTCGACTGAAGATATGGTTGGCACTGATAAACATTACGTTCCTTTTTATTCAGTCAAAAGGCCGCTTATTGCGGATTTAATTATCGACAGCGAGATAGAAGATTTGAATAAATATTATGGTACAAAGAAAGTAAAAAAAACGGACAAAGTATTAGGCGCCTATGAAGCAACAGATTATTTTGAAAATCTTGGTGGCCGCAACCGGATTTTGTATTTTTTGGCGGCGCCTATTTATGATGAAAAAAGGGAAATTATAGCGGCAATCGAAACACTGCAGGATGTTTCGCGCGAAAGAGAAATGACTAAAAGTTTAAGCGAGTACGCCGAGACATTGCATAATGAATTGGTTGAGAATATTGAACTGCGGCGACAGATTGAAGACCTTTACAGCTATTTACAGTCGATAATAAATAGTTTGCCGGATAAAATTTATGAGATGGATGAAAACGGCATCATCAACTATATGAGCCTTGGTTTAAGAAAGGGAGGGATAATTCATAACCGTGAGTTCAAAGGGAAATACTTTTTGGATTTTGTTGCGCCCGGATACGAAGATTTCGTTTTGTCCAAATGGGAAGCTGCGAAAAAAGGTGTTTATGACCCTTATGAAATTGAAGCAACGAGCAAGGACGGCCGCAAACATAATCTTCTGATTACCACCTCTCCTGTTACCGGAACCAATCATTACATACTGGTTCAACGCGATATTACGGAATTCAAGAATCTGGAAAAAAAGCTTTACGAAAGTCAAAAGTTGTCGGCTTTGGGGCAGCTTTCGGCGGGTATAGCTCATGAAGTACGCAATCCTCTTTCGTCGATTAAAATGAGTTTGCAAATATTGGCAAAACGCATGAATCCTGAAGGAAACGATTTGAAGAGATTTAAGATTGCTGAAAAAGAAGTAGACCATTTGGAGGTGCTGGTCAATAATGTTTTAGCTTTTGCCAAACCGGTGGAACCAAAAAAAATTCCTGTGGATTTGTCCAAAGTGTTGGAACAGGCTATAGCTATGGCCGAAAAAGGAATTGCCGATAAACAAATTGAGATGCAAACAAATTTTGGCAATATTCCTCCCATAGTAGTTGACGCGGCAATGATGGCTGGAGCTTTTTTAAATGTTATCCGTAATGCCGTAGAAGCAGTAGAGGAACATGGAAAAGTTCTAGTTTCGTTGCGTTATTTTGATGAAACTCATCAGGCAGCGGTCGTGGAGATTAAAGACAATGGCAGCGGCATCGATGAGGCAGACATGCCGCATATATTTAATCCTTTCTTTACGCGGAAAAATTATGGTACTGGTTTAGGCCTTTCCCTGGTAAAAAAAATAGTTGACCTCCATCAAGGTAAAATAGAAATTATCAGTGAAAAGGACAAAGGAACGAAAGTTTGTGTTACATTGCCTAGTAATGAAAGGCGTCATATTCCAAGAGATTAATCCCGCGACTTGGAATCCATTGGCTCCAGTCGGGAGAGGAATGAGCCGCAACCCGCGGGAGGTCGCGTTATTATAGGGAGCCTCCGGCTCCTACCAGAGGGGGCTCCACTAAAATTATAAAAACGGATCACGAAGTTTGAGAAATCCGTTGAATGGCGAAGGTTAAGGTTATGCCGAGTATTCTTGTTATTGATGATGATGCTTCGATTGTGGAAACGCTTGATTTATATCTCACTGAAGAAGGTTACAAAGTTAGCACCGCGCTGACCGGCACGGAAGGCTTGAATAATTATATACAGGACCCCTCTGATGTTGTCATTCTGGATATCCGTCTGCCGGATGTTGACGGATTCACTGTTCTGGAAGATCTCAAAGAAGAAAATGAAAACATCAAGGTCATCATGATCACCGCTTTTCACGATATGGAGACAACCATTAACGCGATGAAGAGCGGTGCGTTTGATTATATTCATAAACCTATAAATGTCGATGAGCTGGACCTGGCGATTAAAAAAGCCTTGAAATCTCTGGAAATGGAAAAAAAGATTGATGGACTTTTAATGGAGCCGTCACGGAGTTTCCGGGTTGGAGATATAATCGGCACCGGCAACGAAATGCGGGATATATTTAAAACTATCGGCACTGTTTCTCAGAGCCGCACCACTGTGCTGATTCAGGGTGAGAGCGGCACAGGCAAGGAGTTGATCGCCAAAGTCATTCATCATAATACGTCACCCGACGAACCCTTTATCGCGGTCAACTGTTCGGCCATTGTCGAAACCCTGCTGGAATCGGAATTATTCGGTCATGAAAAGGGATCCTTCACCGGCGCTATCGCCCGAAAACTGGGCAAGTTTGAACTGGCTCGTTTCGGCACAGTCTTTCTGGATGAAATCAGCGAAATGTCCGTCAACCTGCAGGCGAAACTTTTGCGAGTTTTGCAGGAAATGGAATTCGACAGAGTGGGGGGGAAAGATAAGGTCAAGGTTAACGCCCGGATTATGGCCGCGACCAACAAAGATTTAAAGACTTTGGTTAATGAAGGAAAATTTCGCGATGATTTGTATTATCGTCTGAATATCGTAGCCATTAACTTACCGCCGCTGCGCGCGCGCATCCAGGATATTCCTTCGTTGATCGACTACTTACTGGCAAAAATTAATTTGGATCTGCACAAAAAGGTCATCGGCATTTCCGACGAAATGATGGAAATTTTCATGAATTATAATTGGCCGGGCAATATCCGGGAACTGGAAAATCTGCTTGTGCGCGCCTGTGTTGTGGCCAAAGGGCAGGTTTTGGGAGTTAGTGATTTTCCGGAATTGGGCAAAGAAGATAATTCTAAATTGCCGGGCGAGGCATCTGCGGATTTATTTAAACAGGTGGAGCCGGGCAAATTTTTAACTCTGGACGAAGTGGAAGACCGCTACATAAGAAAAGTCATCAAAGAGACGGATAAAAATAAAGGGGAAATTTGCGAAGTATTGGGGATTTCCCGGCCCACCTTCGAACGGAAGTTGGAGAAGTATGGGATTACCTTTGAGCGGGAATAGGGGGGCTTTTGAAAAACGCTCATCTGCTGCGTTGCGCTACGCCTTTCGTCATTGCGGCGTATGAATAAATACGCCTCATTCCTCAAGGCTTGCGCGCCTCGCATCTAAGCATTTTTGAAAAGCCCCTAAAAGTTGTAATTCCCGCTTGTGATCTTTAGGTTATGCGAGCATGGGCGAGACAAGGGAATCCAGGAAACAATTGAAACAAATAAAAAAGGAGGTAAAATTTTTTTATGTCAGAAGAACCAAAGGAAAAATGGCTAAATTATCTCGCCTTAACAACAGTTATCCTTGCCGTCTGCGCGACACTTTCAACTTTTAAAGGGGCCGGCTATTCCACACGCGCCGTGCTTTCTCAGTCTCAGGCAACGAACCAATGGGCTTATTATCAGGCAAAGGGTATAAAAGGTTACTTATATGAAATCCAAAAAGAAGCTTTGGAATTGGAATTTAAGAAGGATAAAATAAGAGGCGCCAAGACTCTTCAAGAAGAATACGAAAAGAAAATTGATCTGTACGCACAAAAGATTAAAAAATATGATGGAGAAAAAGCGGAAATATCAAAAGAAGCGAAAAGGTTGGAGGGGCTCAGAGATGACGCCCAGAAGCACTCCGGAGTATTCGGCCTTGCTGTTATCTTTTTGCAGATAGCTATCCTGCTTTCATCAATTGCCGCTTTAATGAAAAAGAAAATTGTCTGGGTAATCGGGATGGGCGCAGGAGTGGTAGGAGTGGTTTATTTTGTCAATGGTTTTCTTCTGTTTTTTTAGGTGAAAATTTACCACGAGAGAAAATAGCCAATGGAAAAAGAAAGAAAACTGTTATTTCAAGACCTGACACCATTTCTTCCAGCAGAGTAGTTTTAAACATGAGCGAAGAAGAGACTTGACCCCATGATCCTCCTTAGGAATGTTTGGCACTAAAAAACCATACTTTTAATATTTTTCCGTAGCGAAATCGTAGCGAGAAATAAAAATTATCTTAATTTTTCCTACGTTTAATGATACTGATTTTAGCATCCCAATCAAGGAGGCTAAGATGAATATTCTAATTTCAGTTTTAGCCTTCTCATTAAATATCTGGTGGAACAATAAACAGGAAGTAAAAAAACGTAAGATAGAAATCTTTAGAACATTAATGACGACAAGAGCAGAGGGCTTATCCAGGCTACATGTCGAGGCACTCAATAAAATTGATATTGAATTTTATGGTGATGAAAAAGTAATAGGTAGTTGGAAAACATATTTGAACCATCTTTATAGTTACAATACTCCAGGGCAAAAAACTGAATATGATGACAAGATATGGCAAGATAAGAAGAGTGAGTTTTTATGCGATTTATTATACGAAATGGCAAATACATTGGGCTATAAATTCAATAAAGCGGATATTAAAAGAGACTTTTATCGGTCAAAAGCTTTTAATGATATTGAAGAAGATGCAATGATTGTAAGAAAAGGTCTTGTTGATATTTTTAAAAATAATAAACTTTTCCCAATATTTGCTGTTGTAACACCGGCTAAAGAAGAACCACCTAAAATAGAAAATACAGAAATTAAAGGTCGTGAAGAGGTCAAGACTCCTCTTGGCTCATATTAGGAAAGAAAGGATTGGATACCGGCCTTCGCCGGTATGACGGTTGTATTAGAACATGAAAATTACCAGTGCAGAATTTATAAAGAGCGCGGTTTGGCCGCCTCAATATCCACCGGCGACACTGCCGGAGATCGCTTTTGTCGGACGTTCCAACGTCGGCAAATCATCTTTGATCAACACGCTTGTCGGGCGCAAAAAATTAGCCAAGACGAGCAATATTCCGGGGCGTACGCAGTTGATCAATTTTTTCACGATTAACGAAAAGATGTCGTTTGTTGATCTTCCCGGCTATGGTTTTGCCAAGGTTGCTCAGTCGGTGAAAAAAGACTGGGGAGATATGATTGAAGCTTATCTGCGGGAGAGGCTGAGCCTTGCTTTGGTAGTTTTAATTTTGGATATCCGGCGCGATCCCAGTGAAGATGATTTGTCTTTACGTGACTGGTTGGAAAATTACCGCATACCTTATTTATATATTTTGACCAAGACCGACAAATTATCCAATAATCAGGCTATCGCCCGCCAGCGCGCAATTGAACGAATTCTGCGCGTATCGGCTGATAAAAAACCCATCCTTTTTTCAACAATAACGCAAAAGGGCAGGGATGATATCTGGCAATTCATGGAAGATCATTTAAGCTCGCTTCCAGAAACATTATCAATTTATTAAAGTCAAACAAGCATTTTGTGAAAAGCATGGATATCTGTAAAAATGATTACCTTGTGAATGGACGCCGGTCACTGAACGGCGGTCATTTTTTAGTGATTTTATATCAATAATTTAGCGGAAAAAATTAAAAAAAATAAGCTTATGCTCTTGACAGGTTAATCAAATTATGTTAGCAGACCCGTGCCGATTGGACCTCGTCTAATTCGGTAGCTGAGACAAGCTCTTTACATAGAAAAACGAGTTGTAATCAAGAGCTGAGAGGTACCTAAAAATTTAGTGCGGTAAAATGAAGAAAAGCAAATTTGGATAAATAACTTTACAATCAAAGCCGGCTTTTCCAGACAGACTTCCACTAAAAAATTTTTCTCTTTCAGATTATAAATTCGGTAGTATTTTAAATTACGCTTCTAAATAACAGGAGATGTTGAATGTCACAAGCAGTTACGCCTTACCTGGAAATGTCCCAGGCGATAATGGATGCCGGTGGTGAGGCACTGAAAAAATGTTATCAGTGCGGAACTTGCAGCGGCACTTGTCCATGGACGCCAATTACCCATTTCAATATTCGCAAGCTTGTCCGCTACGGCCAGTTGGGTTTGGACGGAATTGAAGATTTTATGTGGGGCTGTTCCACATGCAAATTCTGTGTGGATAGATGCCCTCGTGGTGTAGAACTTATTGATGTGGTTATGGCCATCCGTAATGTTTACAGCGGTGGTGGTATGCTGCCGCAGAGTCTGCGCGCTTTTGTCGGTTCCATGTCGGCTAGAGGAAATCCCTGGTCCGGCGATCAGGCCAATCGAAACGACTGGACTAAGGGGAAATATCCTCTTTACACCAAAGATACGGAGTATTTATTCTTTAGTTGTTGCACCGTTTGTTATGATCCCCGCAATGTTAAACTGGCCAAGGCCGCCGCTGAGGTCTTGAATCAGTCCGGTTTGAACTGGGGGTTGCCGTCAGTAGATGTCAACTGCTGTGGCGAGAGCTTAAAAAAGGTCGGTGATCTGGAGTTGTTCGAAAGGCTGAAAAGCAATAATTTGAACTTCTTCAAGTCTTCCGGCGTCAGCAAAATAATTACCGTATCACCCCACTGCCTGGCGTCATTCAAAAAAGATTACGGAGAGGATTATGAAGTCATCCATCTCAGCCAATTGATAGACAAAATGATAAAAGAAGGCAAGCTGACCCCCAAGAAAGATTTTGGCGGCGTCAAGGTCACTTATCATGATCCTTGCTATTTGGGACGGCACAGCGGTGTTTATGACGCACCGCGCGATGTTCTGAAATCCATACCTGGTCTTGATTTTGTCGAGATGAAGCGCAGCCGTGAACAAAGCATGTGCTGCGGCGGCGGCGGCGGCGGATTGTGGATGGAGAAACTCAAGGGAGAACGTTTAAGCGATCTGAGGATAGAAGAGGCGTTATCAACGGGAGCATCTATTTTGGCTACATCGTGTCCTTATTGCATTACCATGTTTGAAGACAGTATCCGGACACTCAATGCTGATGATAAAATTTCAGTGAAGGATGTCACAGAACTTGTTCTGGAAAGCCTGGAAATTAATATTGACGAGTCGGTTATGGATGTCTGCAGCGTGTAATGCAGTTGAGAATAAAAAAGATAGAATGATGATTCTGAAGGAAAAAAAGTAGGGAGAAATTATGAGCAGAATTGGTGTTTTTGTTTGCCACTGCGGTTTGAATATAGCCAAGACGATTCGTGTAAGTGAACTGGCGGAATTTGCAGCCACACTTTCGGATGTTGTTATAGCAAGAGACTACAAGTTCATGTGTTCTACGCCCGGGCAGGAAATGATTGCCAACGATATCAAACAATACAGACTGGATCGCGTAATTGTAACGGCCTGTTCGCCTCTTATGCATGAGAAAACCTTCCGCAAAGTTATTGAAAACGCAGGTTTGAATCAATACCTGCTGACTATCGTTAACATCCGTGAGCAGCTTTCCTGGGTAACCCATGATATCGAAGAAGGAACATCAAAAGCCAAAGCGCTCTTAAATGGTGCGGTCTATCGCGCACGGCTTTTGGCGCCGCTGACCGCGCGTATCATCGACGTCAATCCCGATGTGATGGTTGTCGGCGGCGGTATCGCCGGAATTCAGGCAGCTTTGGAACTTGCCAATACCGGCAAAAAAGTTTATCTCGTGGAAAAAAATTCTACGATCGGCGGCCATATGGCCCAGTTTGACAAAACATTCCCCACGCTGGATTGTTCCGCCTGTATTCTGACCCCTAAAATGGACGCCGTTTTGCAACACAAGAACATTCAAATGCTCACCTACTGTGAAGTTACAGAAGTCAAAGGTTATGTGGGCAACTTTGATATCACCATTAAACAGAAGGCGCGTTATGTCGATCATAGCAAGTGTAATGCCTGTCTTGCCTGTACGGAGAAATGTCCCGGCAAAGGTGTTTCCGAGTGGGATGAAGGTTTGGTGAAGAGAAAAGCCATTTACATTCCCTTCCCGCAGGCTGTGCCGCAAAAACCGATTATCGACAGAGAGTCTTGTACTTATTTTATCAAAGGCAAGTGCAAACTTTGTCAGAAAGTCTGCGAACAAAAGGCTATTGATTACGAGCAGCAGGATACCTTCTCCACTGTGAAAGTTGGAGCGGTAATTATAGCGACCGGCTATAATTTAATGGATACGAAACCGCTGGTTCAATACGGCTATGGTAAATATCCGGGCGTTTACAGTTCTCTGGAAGTGGAAAGACTGTTCAATTCCGCGGGTCCTACCGGCGGCAAGGTCACGCTCAGAGATGGGTCGGAACCGAAATCTATCGCTATCCTGCATTGCATTGGCAGCCGTGATAAGAATCATAGTGAGCATTGCAGCCGCGTGTGCTGTATGTATTCGCTTAAATTTGCGCATCTCTTCAAAGAAAAAACATCCGCGGAAGTCTACCAGTTTTATATTGATATGAGAGCGGCAGGTAAGGGTTATGAAGAATTTTACAACCGCTTGATAGAAGAAAATGTAAAATTTATCCGTGGTAAGGCGGCTCGTGTTGCAGAAAGCGAAGAGGAGCCCGGGCGACTGATTCTGGAGGCGGAAGATACTATTACCAGTAAGTTTATGAGAGTGCCGGTGGATATGGTTGTGCTTTCTCCAGCCATCGTGCCTCGTGAAGATTACAAAGACATCGCCAGACTCTTTAATCTGAGCACCGACAAACAGGGCTTTTTCATGGAGCGTCATCCTAAACTGGCGCCGTTGGCTACGATGACAGAAGGTGTTTTCATTGCCGGCGTATGTCAAAGTCCGAAAGATATTCCCGATACCGTAGCGCAAGCGAACGGCGCGGCGGCGGAAGCTTTGACGATTGTCGTCAAGGATAAAATGGAGCTTGATGCGACCACGGCGATGGTTAATCCCGCGTCGTGCTGCGGTTGTCAGAATTGTGTGCGTGTATGTCCTTACAGCGCGCCTTCATTTAATGCTGATAAACGAGTTTCGGAAATTAATGAGGCTTTGTGTAAAGGCTGCGGTCTTTGTGCATCAGTATGCCCGACATCGGCGATTATTGCCCGTCATTTTACCAACGAGCAGGTACTGGCGGAAATTGAAGGCTTAATGGAATTTTAGGTATGCCGTTGAAAAACGCCCATCTGCTTTGTTGTGCTTCGGCCTTTCGTCGCTGCGGCGTATTAGAATATATGCTTCACTCCGAAGGCCTTGCGCGCCGCGCATATGGGACATTTTTTAACCGCATATATTTAAAGGTATGTTTTTCTATAGGGAAAGGAAATATTTATGTCATTTGAACCAAAAATATTGGGTATAGCCTGCAACTGGTGTACATATACAGGGGCGGATCTTGCCGGCACCACCAGATTGCAGTATCCGCAGAATGTCCGGGTTGTCCGGGTTATGTGCTCAAGCCGCATCAATCCTTCCTTTATATTTAGAGCTCTTCAGTTGGGTGCGGATGGAGTTTTGGTTGGCGGTTGCCATCCCGGCGATTGCCATTATAATACCGGAAATCTCTATGCTAGAAGAAGGCTTGCCACGACTAAAAAGATTCTGGAATTTGCAGGAATTGAACCGGGAAGATTCCGCGTGGAATGGATCTCCGCTTCCGAAGGCAATAGATTTGCCGAAGTAGTTGAGGAGTTTACAACTCAAGTTAAGAATCTTGGCCCCCAGACGAAGTTGAAGATCCAAGAGTAGGGTTGGGAGAAAATATGACTGATTTTAAAAAAATCGAAGAAAATTTAAAGAAGGAAGCAAAAAGGTTGTTGGAGTCCGGCGAAGTGACCGTGGTACTGGCTTATGGAAAAGGCTTCGATGAAAAGCATCCGATGCCCTATGCCGCGAAAAGCGTTGCGGATGTCGATAATATTGTATTCAATAAATACTGCAATTATAACATGGCCCGCTACCTTGTTCGTTACCCGCAGGGGACAAAAATTGCTATCGCCGTTAAGGCAGCCGACAGCCGTGCGGTCATTCAGTTAATTCAGGAAGAAAAAGTCAAGAAAGAAAATCTGGTGCTGCTGGGAATTCCCGTCATCGGGATGAAAAATCCCAAAACAGACGAAGTGATTGACAGCAAGACCACATGCGGCATGCATAATCCTGTTTTGTACGATGTTTTACTGGGTGAAGAGGTACATGGACAGAAGATTGTTTCGCCCTACGATGTCCTGGCCGAGTATGAAGCAATGGACAAAGACGCTCGCTGGCAATTCTGGAAGGATCAATTTGATAAATGTATTCGTTGTTATGCGTGTCGTAAAGCCTGTCCGATGTGTTATTGTGATCCCTGTTTTATTGACCAGAACAAGCCCAAATGGGCGGACAAGGCGCCGCAGTCTCCAGGTAATATAATGTATCATCTGACACGTTTTCATCATCTGGCAGGACGCTGTATCGACTGCGGCGAGTGTTCACGCGCTTGCCCGGTGGATATTCCTTTGTATCTTTTCCATAAAAAGGTGGCCAAGGAGTGCGAGGAAATGTTTAACCAGGTGTCCGGCATGAGCATAGAAGACAAGCCCGTGCTGGTAAATTTCCGAGTCGAAGATTCAGATAAAATTTTGGAGTAAGGAGCGGTTTGTGTTGAAGAAAACAGCAATAGAAAAAATATCCGAACTGGCTGCGGTGTTGATGGGAAAGGGATCACTTCTTGCCCCCGTCAAAGAAGTTCCCGGTCATAACTTTGCAGAGATTAAAGATCCGCAAAAAGTTGATCTGAATTTCTACAATACCATCATAAGTCCGAAGGGAGCATTTTTTCCCCATAAGGAAGATTATATTAAATATAAGGTAGGCAAGCCAGTGTCGGAAGCCGAACAGATAAAGGTGGATTCCAAACCCGTGTTTCTGTTTGGCGTACGTCCCTGCGATGTCAAGAGTTTCTCTATCATGGATATTCACTTTAATGGTGCGGGAATTGTTGATCCCTATTGGAGTCAAAGAAGAAAAGCAACAACCATTTTCGGTTATGCCTACGATTTGAATCAGCCTGTTGATTCAGCCGATTTTTATAATTCGCTGGGAATTTACGCCGCCGATCCGGAAGGCAGCGATATCTTTATGGTGAAGAAAGATAAAGATTTACTGCTCAAAAGCATTACCCCCAAGGGAGAGAAACTTCTTGCCCAGCTGAGTACTCTTGTTGATGCGGGAGCGGATGATGAGAAGTATTATGAAGAAACTCTTAAGAAGGGTAAAGAATATAAAACTCGTTTCCTGTGCATCGATCAGGATGTCATTGCCAAGAAACTGGAAGCCATTTTTAATAACAACGATTTCTGGACAAAAGTTTCATCAGCGTGCCTGAGCTGTGGCACTTGCACGTTTGTCTGTCCGAACTGCTATTGCTTTGACATTTGTGATGATACGATGTTTGGCAAAGGAACGAGACGCAGAGTGTGGGATGCCTGTATGTTTACCGATTTCACACTGGAAGCAAGCGGCCATAATCCCAGAACACAGGTTTATCAGAGGTTAAGGCAGAAGATAAATCACAAATATTCATATCATGTGAAAAAATACGGCGTAATTTCTTGTGTTGGCTGTGGACGCTGCACGCGTTCTTGTCCGGTCAACATCGATATATATTCGATTGTCGAAGAAGCGCTAAAAGTATAAGTTGCGTGTATTGAAAAAACATTGTTGAGGAAAAAAGATGTCAAATAACAACCCTTACATACCTATGCCGGTTCAGATTGCCAAAATCATCAACGAAGTTGATACCAACGATATCAAAACATTTCGGTTTTCATTTCTGAACAAAGAAGACGAAGAAAAATTTAAATACACGCCCGGACAATTTGGTGAACTGTCTATTTATGGCAAAGGTGAATCGCCCATCGGTATTGCCTCTTCACCGACCCAACCGGGCTATGTTGAATTTACCGTTCAAAGAGCGGGAACGATTGTGCCGGGTCTGGTGACTGCCGCTCTGCATGACATGGATGAAGGCGCTCAAATCGGTTTGCGTGGTCCTCTGGGCAACTCCTGGCCGATTGAATTTCTGGAGAATAAGAATATCGTTGTGGTTGGCGGCGGTTTTGCATTTACAACCCTTCGTTCGCTGATCAATTACATACTGCACAAGGACAACCGTAAACGATTTGGTGAAATCACCGTTGTCTACGGCGCAAGGACTCCCGGTCTGCTCCTTTATAAGGATGAACTTGCCGAATGGGAAAAAAGAGATGATATCAAGACAATCATCACCGTGGATAAGGGCAATGAAACCTGGAAGGGCAGGGAAGGTTTTGTTCCTGCTGTCTGCAAGGATACCGCGCCATCACCAAAGAATGCAGTAGCCGTAATCTGTGGTCCGCCCATTATGATCAAGTTTACGCTGCCGGTATTTTTTGATTTGGGTTTTTCCAAGGAGAATATTTTGACTTCTTTGGAAATGCGCATGAAGTGCGGTATCGGCAAATGCGGTCGTTGCAATGTCGGCAGTCAGTATGTTTGTAAGGACGGCCCCGTGTTTTCACTGGCCCAACTGGATCAACTGCCCCGCGATTTTTAACGATAATTAAAGGTTTGCCTGGTTTTGGTAAATCATAATTAAGTATACTCTTTATAATAGAGGAGAAATGAAAGTTGAACAAGATTGTTGAGAACAAGAAATTATCCGAGAACGTAGTCAAAATGGTATTTGAGGCTCCGGTTATCGCGCAAAAGAGAAAAGCCGGTCAGTTTATCATTTTGAAAATAGATGAGACGGGCGAACGCATTCCCCTGACCATCGTGGACTCCGACGCGCAAAAAGGCACCCTGACCATTATCTATCAAGTTGTTGGAAAAACGACGGCTAAATTATCACAGATGAAGACGGGTGATTCGCTTCAAGATGTCCAGGGACCACTGGGCAATCCCACGGAAATTGAAAACTTCGGACGCGTGGTCTGCGTCGGCGGCGGTGTTGGCGTCGGTGTTGTTTATCCTCTTGCCGTGGCTCTGAAAAAAGCGGGCAATGAAGTGATTACCATCATTGGTTCGCGGACAAAAGAACTGCTCATTTTGGAAGAAGAGATGAAGAAAACGTCCGACCGCCTAATCGTATGTACCGATGACGGAAGTTACGGCTTCCATGGTTTTGTCAGCGTCGCATTGCAGCAGGTTATTGATGAAGGTAAAAAGATCAACCATGTCTTCGCCATTGGTCCTGTCCCTATGATGAGGGTTCTTTGTGACGTTACCAAGCCGCACGGTATAAAAACCATTGTCAGCTTAAATTCAATCATGGTGGATGCAACCGGGATGTGCGGCGCATGCCGTGTATTTGTGGGCGGAAAAACAAAGTTTACCTGCGTGGATGGTCCTGAATTTGACGGACATGAAGTTGACTTTAAATTACTGTCCGACCGCCTGAAGACGTATTGTGAATCAGAGCGCGAGGCTTATGAAAAACATAGGTGTGGATGTGATGGAAACTAAAGAAAAAAAAGAAAAAGTACCGCGGCAGAAGATGCCGGAGCAAGATCCTAAGAAAAGGATTCAGAACTTTGAGGAAGTTCCATTCGGTTATACCGAGGAAACAGCGATCATTGAAGCAAAGCGTTGCATTCAATGCAAAAAGCCTGCTTGTATCGCTGGCTGTCCGGTTGACGTCAAAATCCCGGAATTCATCAAAGAGATTGCCGAAGGCAATTTTATCGAGTCGGCAAAAGTTCTGAAAGAAACCAACAGTCTTCCTGCGGTTTGCGGCCGCGTTTGTCCCCAGGAAGATCAATGTGAAAAAACATGTATTTTAGGTAAAAAAGGCGAACCCGTTGCCATTGGCCGGCTGGAGCGATTCGCTGCAGATTATGAACGCAATAGCGGTAAAGTTTCCGTCCCTGCAGTTGCTAAATCCAACGGTAAGAAAGTAGCCATTGTGGGCGCCGGACCATCTGGACTCACCATTGCCGGAGACCTCGTCAAGCTGGGATATGATGTGACCATTTTTGAAGCGTTGCATAAATCCGGTGGCGTGCTTGTTTACGGCATTCCGGAATTTCGTCTGCCTAAAGCTATCGTGGAAGCGGAAGTGGACGGTCTGAGAAATTTAGGGGTAAAGATTGAGACCAATTATGTCATTGGCCGGACGAAAACAATTGACGAGCTTTTTGAAGAAGGCTTTAAGGCTGTTTTCATCGGTGTGGGCGCCGGAGCTCCTGTATTCATGAATATTCCCGGAGAAAACTTGATCGGTATTTATTCCGCCAACGAATATCTGACCCGTTCCAATTTGATGAAAGCTTATCGGTTTCCCGAATATGATACGCCCATCGTTCGCGGCAAGAGAGTGGCGGTTATCGGCGGCGGCAACGTGGCTATGGATTCGGTGCGCACCGCCTTGAGACTGGGCGCTGAAAGAGCAATGATTATCTATCGCCGTACCGAAGTGGAAATGCCGGCAAGAAAAGAAGAAGTCCATCACGCTCAGGAAGAAGGCGTCGAGTTTTTAATGTTGACTGCTCCTGTAGAATATATCGGGAACAAAGACGGCTGGGTAACCGGCATGAAATGTATTAAAATGGAATTGGGCGAGCCCGATGCTTCGGGAAGAAGAAGTCCGAAGCCCATCAAAGGTTCCGAGTATGTGATCGATGTTGATACAGTTGTCGTGGCCGTAGGCACAGTAGCCAATCCCATTGTTCCCGCAACGACCACGGGACTGGAAACCAACAAGTGGGGTTATATTGTGGCAAAAGATGAATCCGGCCTGACCAGTCGTGAAGGCATTTATGCCGGAGGCGATATTGTTACTGGTGCGGCAACGGTTATTCTGGCAATGGGCGCGGGACGTAAGGCGGCCAATGCGATACACGAATACCTTTCTAAAAAATAATTTAATCCGGATAGCCCGGGCAAAGTCCCGGGCTATTAATTCATCGGTTGAAACCACCACCTTTGGTGGTGGTAACATAAGAGTAATAAAAACGGTTCTACCAGTTGTAATCAACTGAATCATTTCTTTAAAGGCGGGCGGTTGTCCCCTTTATAAGAGTAGCCAGCCGCAACAAGCCACAACCTCTGGTGGTGGTAGTTGACTTATAATCAAAAATACTGTCCGGTATAAAAAATAAATTCCGAATGCAATAAGAAAAATTCCGGCGACCAGAGAAACAAATCCCACTATTTTTTCGTTGATTATTTTCTTGCCCCAGTGCAGAGCGGCGGCCAGAAAAAACACCCATATAAAACATCCCAGTAAGATGGAAAGACAGGATAAGAATGCTGATAGACTTGTTTGCGTATTGGTTTGCGAAGCCAACAGAGCACCGAAGACGCCTGTCCACCAGACAATTGTCATCGGGCTGGAAATAGCCAGGACATAGCCGGTGATAAACGGGCTTTTAAATATTCGTCTTTGCTGATTTTCACCGACGGCATATTTACGAAAGAAATCTTTTGCGCTCATCACTCCTAAATAAATCAAAATAAAGCTTCCCGCAATGCCCAGGAAAATTTTCATAAAAGTAAAATCCAAAAAAGAAGTAAGACCGAAAAAAATCAGAATAAGATAAGTCGTGTCGGCGCACATTGCGCCAAAACCTGTCAGAAATGCCTGTTTGAAGCCGGAGTTCAGGCCGCGTTTAATGATTTCCAGATTTACCGGTCCGATCGGCGCAGCAAGCGAAAGTCCCAGAAGGATATTTTGCACTAGAGTATATTTTCCCAAGATAAAGTCACTTTTAAATTATTTGTCTGTTTTTCAGGTTCACATAACCTATAACATGGCAAGATTCTATTGACAATATTTCAATGATCATCGTGAAATAAAAAACCTTAATATCTTTTATCATTGATTTTTTATGACTATTGCTCTAACGTGCAGCAATGATTTTTCGAAGGATTACAACATGAAATATACAAAAACAACGCTTAGCCATGGCTATGCCAACCAAATCCTAACCATTAATTTAGGAAGCGGCAAAATTAATTCAGAGCCGCTGGACCCGCAGATTCGGGATTTTTTCATTGGTGGCCGGGGCTTGGGGCTTTATCTTTTGCACAAAAAAATTAACGCCAAAACTAAAGCCGACGATCCGGAAAATCAGCTGATCTTTGCGCCGGGGCCGCTGGGCGGCATTCCACAATTTCCGGGAACCAGCAAATGCATGGCTATTTCATTGTCACCTCTGACACACATTCCGGGTGTATCGAATTTTGGCGGTCATTTCGGCGCTTACCTGAAATACGCGGGTTTCGATGCCCTGGAGATTACTGGTATCGGCGAACAAAATACCATGATTGTGATCGATGGTTTTAAAAATGAGATATCTATCACCAAAGCCCCGGAAATAGATCAGGTCTTCGATTTGGAAAAAGCCATTGTCGATCAGTTCCTGAAGGCTGGTCATGAAAAGAAAGATATCGTCTTTTTGACCACAGGAGTCGGCGCGGCTAATACAACATATGGTTGTATCAACAGCCATTACTATGATGCCGTAAAACCTGTTGATGGAACAAAAGGGTTATTCAGGACAAAGCAGGCCGGACGAACTGGTTTGGGCACTGTTATGATGAACAAAAATATTCGGGCTATCGTCGTATTGGCAGGTTATCCCCACGGCGAGAATCCCTATGGCGCGGCGGATTGGGAAAAAGTTAAGCAATCAGGAACAAAACTCCACAAGGTAGTCAAGGAGGTCGATCCTCAATCTCTAAAAATGCACCTTAAAGGCTCAGCCGGTTTGATCTCTTTTATGAATAAGGAAGACTACCAATCGCTGCCCGTGAACAATTATCAATATGGGTCTCACCCGCAGGCAGAACAAATCTGCGGGAAAACCTATGCCGAGCGTCTTTTTGATCACCGGGGCATGGACGGTTGTTTTCCCGGTTGTAATTTGAGATGCACTAAGGGAGGCTGGGTAACACTGACATCCGGCGAGCACAAGGGGCAGAAGGTATGGGTGGATGGCCCTGAGTATGAAACAGCCGCCGGTTTTGGCTCCAACCTGGGCATGTGGAGCCCCGAATTCATCATGGAAGCCAATTGGCATTGTGACAATTACGGCATCGATACAATTACCACAGCTGTCATCATGGCCTTTCTAATGGAATGCTATCAGCGCGCTTATCTGATAAAAGAAGACACGGATGATTTTGAAATCAAGTGGGGCGATGAACAGGCCGCGCTGCAATTTATCCATGATCTTGCTTACCGTAAAACGGCGCTCGCCAGCATTGCGGGCTTGGGCATGACTGAACTTATCAACTGGATTGATGAACGATACTCTGACCGAACCGGCAAATCCAATCCCCGTAAGGAACTGGAACAATTCGCCATGCAGACCAAAGGTCTGCCTTTTTCACTTTACCGGACGCATAGGTCATTATCCATGCAGGCCTCATACGCGGCCGCAAGCGACATCGGCGCGCATCATGCGGCGGCCTGGCTCATTAAAGTGGACTTGTTGGGAGCGTTTGCAACCCTTCAGGATCGGGCCAAAGCCTTGATCACTTATCCGCGAGTGCGTTTGGGCAATGACAATCTGGGTTTATGCAAATTGCCGTGGGTGGATGTGTTCAATCCCGATTCCGGCAATCGTAAGAATACGGACATCTACATTAATCCCGCCTCGCAGGAAATCTACGCTGATTTCTACAACGGCATGCTGGGTACCAATATGACTTGGGAGAAGATATTCGAGCAGACAGACCGGGACATCAATTTGCAGCGGGTAATGAACATGATGGCCTATGAGAAAAAAACAGGTGAACATGACTGGATTCCGGACAGGGCGATTGGTCCCACGGAAGATCGCCTTTATGAAAAAGAAAAAGATTATAACGATCAGCAACTAAGCATTATTTTGAGTAAGCCGCCCGTTGACATTCAAAAAATGAAAACCGCCGAAAAGCGGGAAATCCTGATGCGGCATAGAAAAGAAGAATTGAAAAAATTGATCGGTGTATACTACGCAAAGCGCGGTTGGAGCATCACCGGCATCCCCAAAGTCGAAACGCTAAAACAAATAGGCCTGTGGAATTTCTTAAGCGAAGAAGCCAGAACAAAAGTCACCGCGATGAACGAATAGAGAATAACAAGTGTCTTTGCGAGGGAGGGAAACGACCGAAGCAATCTCGTCGTATAAATTCTATTAAGTTCTGACTAAACTCAAGACTAAAGAATATTTGAATCTTTCACCTACAATGTCACACCTTGTACCATCACTTAGAATCAATGATAACCATTTGAAAGTCATCATGATGCTAGCCGAAATGATTCGCTCTTGTTATACAATCTCATGGCTTGGGGATATGGAATCGGCTGATCATCAGTGAACCCGAAAGAGCAAACATGAGAACAAGTGGATGAAGTTTGAAGCCGATAAGGGTGATCTCGCCGAACCATAGGTTCTGGTTTATTGCACCGAACAATGCCGCTAGTGAGAGGATAAAAACGAGGAGGATCGAAGTCGGTATTGGTGTCCCCTCGAAGTACTTCACTTTGTCAGTTCCCTGGGAGAGTGTTTCTGCAGTGACATTGTACCGAGCAAGGCGTGAGACCCCGCAGGCAACGAAGAAAACCAAGACGATGTGATCGTATAGACCTTGCATACCGCAACCGTACCCGATGATTGCCGGGGCCACTCCGAATGAAATAACATCAGCGAGTGAGTCGAGTTCTTGACCTAGTATAGAAGTCTTTTTCCGCCACCTCGCGATGCGGCCGTCTAAGAAGTCAAATATCAGTGCAACTAAGACGAGACTGCATGAAAAATAGATGTGCCTAACATCATGCAATTCGAGATATGTTATGATGGAGAAAAGTGAACCCATTCCGCAGATAGCGTTTGTAAGAGTAAACCAGTCTGCCAAGTGGAACTCTCGAATCATCGAAAACGGTTTTTTCTGGGTACCTGTAGTAATTGGATGGACCTCTCGCTCATAGTGTTAAATATTTCAACTATTACTGGATATAATGTAGCATAAAATAATTGATTGAAGAAACAATTATCAGAGTTAATTCAAAAAAATTTTCTTTGCCTTCCGGCGCACAGTATTGCGCCGGAAGGCAAAGAGAGTTTATGAAATTTCTTCAATGCCTAGCGGATATTTTGATAAAACCTCGCAACCGCCTTTTACGATGACAATATCATTTTCATAGCGGAACCCGATATTCTCTTCAGGAGCTGCATACTGCATCGCGCAGACAACCATTTCATTTTCCTGATAAACATGGTCCTGATCAGTCCAGTAGGGAAGGTCGGGATTGACGATTGCGCCTATCCGCCATTCATCGCCAAAAAGACCGATGCCGTGTTCGCAGGCAGGCTGAATAAAATCGCCGCATCCGCGCGATTCCGCGAAATCCATCATCATTGCGGCAAGCGTTCCTGGAGTAGTTCCGGCGTGATAATTATCAATCACTTTCTGAACAATCGCGACAAAATTATCCGCGTGCCAGCGCTGACGTTTTGTCGCGGGTCCGATCAGATAATTGTGCGAGTGGTCACCCAGCGCCAGTTTAAACATTGCGTGAAAATCCAGCATCAGCGGCTCGCCCGCTTTAATTTCTTTTGTTGTTGGAGGCGTGCACGCTCCCAGGCCGGTGCGGAATCCGCTGGAAATTTCATTGAGTCCCGCGAAGTTCCACTCAGACACGCTGCCTGCTTTGCGCATGGCCAGTGCGGCGATGCCGGCAATTACAGTTTCAGTCATTCCTTTGTAGCAACCATGCTCCAGCGCCGCTCGTGCCGCCTTATGTCCTTCGTCAACAATAATAGAAGCGGTACGGAAACGTTCGATGGTGCCCTTGTCTTTGATAAGAGAAAGAGCGTCAATAATGTCGTGCGAATTTACCCATTCAAAACCGGGAAGCGCATCTTTAAAATGAATATATTCCCAGTGTGTTAGATTTCCTTCCGCTGTATAGGCTGAAATTCCATCCTCATAGCCGATTCGTCCTTTTTTAATGCCAATTTCTTCTTTAATATAATCAGTTATTGCGGAGACCTGATCCATACCGCCCATCGGGCCGTAGGCGCGAACATGATCGCTGTCAATCCAAGTCTCATCGCCTACACGCATCGCGTCAACGACAAACGTAAAGTAGGTTGGCTGTCCCTCGGGTGGAATGATAACGTAGCTTCGCCATGGGCAGAATGTATCCATCACAAAACTCATGGTACGTATGCGCGAACCAAGATACACGTCAATACCCCGCTTATGCATTTCGGCCTGTATCGCTTTGACGCGTCCAGGATTGTCAATATAATACTTATCCTTAGGGTCTAATATTCTGGTCATAATTTATCTCCCTTTAGTTAATACTGATAGTTAATACTGAGTTGGTATCTGAGCCAGAACTTTATTCATGCGGTCTGACACGGCCGCCAGTTTGAGCGCTTTGGCCAAATTACCCTTGAGTTTAAGTTTTCCGGTCATCAGAGCCTTCTGTGCGCCAAGTTCCGCGCGGGAAATTCTGGCGAAAGTTTCATAATTGCCTATGATTCTAAATTCCGCTTGAGGAGGATCGCCCGTTCCCGTTTCCACTCGGGTTACTTTTCCGTCTTTGCATTCGACAAAAAGAAATTTTTCCACTCCATCAGGACAGTTTTTATAAATGTTGGACATTGACGTGGTGACTTTATTCATTTTTTCCGGGGTGAGTTCCGTCTGGAGCCTTTTGAGCGCTTCATCGCACCATGATGGGCCTAAATAGGCGTGTAGTTCTGACATGCTGATACCTCCTGCTTTGTTTTGTTGTTGAGCGGCATGGTCATGCCGTCTGCATAGATTTTATTGTGAGGTTGCGCCTCTTCCTAAACAACAATTTGATAATGTATTCCCTGTACAATTAAAATTATAAGAGCAAAAGACATGTATGTCAATACAATTAACAGGAAGGCTTTTTCTTGACAAATATTCATAAACATTTTTAAATGTAATAAACTAAAGCATTGCTATGTCCACAAGCATTTGTATTGCCGGAGATAATTATATGAGCACAACGAAATATCGGAAAATAATTTTTCTGCTGCTGGCTATTTGGGCAATCCTTACCCTGGCGGCCTGTCAGAGACCTGCCAGATTGCCTATGCTTGCCAAAGATGATATTGTTGTCGCGTTTGGCGACAGTATAACTTTTGGTACCGGGGCTGAACCGCAGGAGAGTTATCCGGCGGTTCTGGAACAAATGATCGGCAGGCGGGTGATTAATGCTGGCGTTCCCGGAGAAATTACTGCCGAAGGCTTATCCCGCCTGCCGCAAATTCTGGAGAGCGAAAAACCGGCTTTGTTAATTCTATGTCATGGCGGCAACGATCATCTCCGTCAGTTGAAACGCGGGCAGGCCGCCGATAACATCAGAGAAATGATTCGTCTGGCCAGGCAGAAAGGCACTGCGGTTGCTTTGATTGCGGTGCCCGGTTTCAGCCTTTCTGTTTCTCCGGAACCTATGTACAAGGACATTGCCAAAGAATTTAAAATTCCGCTGGAAGAAAAAACATTATCCGATATTCTTGCCGATAATTCCCTTAAATCGGACTACATCCATCCCGACGCCGCAGGATATCGCCGCCTTGCTGAAGCTGTTGCCGCTCTTCTGAAAAAAAGCGGAGCAATCGATTAGGCCTCAATCTTCTCTGCCGCTTGTCATTCCCGTGCAGACGGGAATCCAGAAACTTTTACTTCGATAATTGCGTTTCTATCAAATCAAGCAGCTCCTTGTTCTCCGGTATATCGGACATCGAATGACCGTAATGCACAAACCGAACCTTGCCGGATTTATCAATCAGCATCTGCGCGGGCATTCTTCCCAATTTGAATATCTTGACTTCCTGACCGTACAATTTCAAAACCTTGTGTTCGGGATCAGGCAAACCGATAAACGGCAGTTTTTCTTTTGCCCAGTAATTTTTGAAAGCTTCGGCATTTTCCGGCCCGACAACTAAGATTTCCGCATCCAGCTTTACAAATTTTTCATAATCCTGGCGCAACTGCGCCATGTGCGAGCGGCAGAATGGTCAGAAAAATCCGCGGTTGAAAACCACCATGACATTTTTTTTGTTGATATAGTCGGAAAGAGATACGCTCTTGCCGTTAAAATCAATCATGGTGAAATCCGGCGCTTGAACATTTAATTCTACTCTGGCCATAACGTTTGCCCTCCTTAGTTTTTATTTTTTTGTCATTACAGCGAAAGCACGAATTCAGTATCTCGAATCTAGGAATCATGGAACTGATATAGTTTTGCGTATTGTTGAGGTTACAAATTTCAAGAAAAAAGATTTAACCTCATTCCTGATTATATGTTTAAAAATTTCTCTTACGTGAGCTAGAATCAAGCTCAGTTGAATAGGCAACATTAGTTAACCTTGAGCGTAGCATATTGAGCACTGTACGAAGAGGAGTTTCTCCTTTGCGAAGAAATCTAATTCCAAAGGACTCTATTTTCTTAATTGTTTGCATATCGCTTATCACACTGATGCAAAATGCAGCAATATGAGGATAATTGCGACTTATTTCTTCACAAAGAAAAAGTCCAGTTTTATGACTATCCACTTTATCTTTGAGAGCCTCACTAGGATCAAGCATAATGTCAATAGTAACCATATCTATCTTTTCTTGCTTGAGTATTTCAAGCGCTTCACTAGCGGTTCTAGCTATTAAAATACGGTAGCCTTCAGATGAAAGTGCATCTGCAAGTGGTTCAAGAAATGACTGCTCGTCGTCTATAAGTAGTATCGTTTTCTTATTCACGGAGGTGTGCCTTTCCTTTAAGTCCTTTTACTGATAAAATTTCTTCAATAATTGTCCAACCATCACATGTTTTTGCAGTTATGCTGCCTTCATGGATCTCTACTATACGCCTAGCGATGTAAAGTCCAAAACTAGTACCAGCAGGATATTTACTTTTTGCTTCCGGACTTCTAAAACCTCTATCAAATATTTTTTTTGTATGAGATGGATCCAAAGCAATTCCTCCATTTCGAACGATGACAACAACCGAATCAATTTTTGATTGATAATTTCCTTCGATTATAATTTCTGTTGCCGCGTTTGAGTACTTTACTGCATTTTCAATAATGTTACTGAAAACTTGGCTTACCAAAAGTTTCATAGCTAATGTTGCGGGGGCGTCTTCAAAATTTTCATCTTTAACAGATATTTTAATATCACGGTTCCAAGCTAGAGGCTGAAAGTTATCTGCAAGATTAATAAGAAGTTGACATAGTTTAATTTCCTGAATTGGTTCTTTTAATTTTTTCAATGCATGATCAGCTTCCAGATTGGACATAAGATTGAAGTTCTTGGCCAAGTGCACTGCCAAAGTTGCCTGTGAGTAAATAGAACGGAGAACTTTTCGTATACGCTCGGATCCTAGTCGACCTTCTATTAGATTTTCAATGTGTCATTTGATTGCATTAAGAGATGCAACAAGCTGGTGCGAAACATTTTGAAGATATTCTTCACGGTCTTTTTCAACTTGTTCTATCCTTTGCCTAAGTTCTGTGTTTTCTTTTTTGAGTTGGTCTATGGAAATATTATGATTTGGCATTTTGAATCTCCAATCTAATTTTTTCTCCAACAGCTTCAATTCCTGGCGAAATATCAATATATCCTATTCCAGAAAGGTCACTTGGGAGTTCTAGAGGCGGTAGATACAAAAGTAAGACACGCCCGGTCTTTCTTCCTAATGTGCCCCAAAAAAAACCCATTTCAAATATCACATTCTGCCGACCTCTTCTCTTGGTATCGTTAGTATCATCGCTAGTAGATACAATATCATCAGGGGTCAGTAGAACAAAAACAAGTGACGTTTGTACTGCGTAATCTTCAAATTTTTCAAGAAGTGTTCGCCCTCTATTAGGTTGTTCATGGAGGATGATTGGTTCTGGAAAATTCAAGTTATTCTGAAGGAAGTTTTTGAGTTCTAACTTTAATTGTTCGTTATGACCGTGTACAATGAATGGCTTGGGTAGATTGATATAATTTTCAATGCCAAGTGTTCTGTATATAATATTTATAAGCTCTTTTAGAGGTGGCGAACCCCATTTAGATAAGAAAAATGTATATTGATCATCATCAATAGCACTGATTACAGAAGCATCTTGAGTTGCTGTATATGCAATAATGGGAAAATTATTTTTATGTTTTCTAATCTAACGGAGAACCTCCATACCAGCAGACTGATTGTTATTTAAATTATCATTATCAGGCCATGCCATGATGATATCAAGGATGACAATATCTGACGACAAAATTTGATCAATTTTACTCATCGCGTCTGCTGCCGTGGCAATTCTATATGCTGCGTGCCCGCGAAAATGTAAGTTTTCAACTAAAACATCCATTGCTATATCGTCGTCGACAATTGCTATTTTTGCCATAATATTTCCCCTATGAATGATTCGCGTACGATGTGCTTAAATATACTCGCAATTTTTTAAATATCAATTCGTTTTTTATAAAAATAACGATAAAGATTGCCACGACCCCTGAGAGGCGTTTCGCAATGACAAATATAATTCTGGATTCCGGCCTTCGCCGGAATGACGGACTTGAAAAGAAGGATTGGAGTCTTTCATTTAATTTTATCGAGAAGATCACGGAATGTTTCTATCGGCTGAGCTCCGACGATTTGATATTTGTTCTCGATGACGAACAGGGGCACACCTGTCAAGCCAATCAATGATGCTTCTTTTCTGGTTTCGTTCAAGCGTGATACATAACGGCCATCGCGAACGGCACTGAGCATCTCCTTTTCATCAAGACCACTTTTTCCCGCAACGTCGGCAATAACGTCCACCTTGCCAATATCCAGGCCTTCCGTGAAATACGCATGAAAGATGTTTTTGTAAAACGAATCATATTGGCCGAGATCTCGGGCATATTCAGAGGCCATAAGCGCTAATCTGGAATTGGAAAGGACTGTTAGATTGCCAAAGACAACGCCCACTTCTTTACCTCGTGCGCGCAGTTGGTCATAAAATGAAGAGAGATCATAACCCCTGAATCTCTCGGAAAGTAACATTCCTGCGGGCGGCGTCTCCGGATGAAGCTCGAAACTCACCCATTTATCATTAATAACGTGTTCTTTCTTCAACTGGTCGACAATGCCCTTGCCGATATAACAGAAGGGTCAGATATAGTCGGAGAATATTTTAAAGTTGATCATTATCTTATTCCTTTATTGTAAAAGAATTTGATAGAATATACCCGCGATTCGCGTTTACTGCAAATTATTTTTATGAGAAAAATATTAAAGATTGCCACCCTAAATCGAAGTCCGGGCTGATGGAAAAGAAGGATTGAAATTTTTTGTTGAAAAACGTAAAAATGTTTTTAACCAGAAAGAATAATTCACTGTCGGAATGAATGAGGAGGCATTATGGAAAGAAGTGATCGGGCGGTTTCCAAATTTGCGGAAGGGTATAACTGCGCGCAGTCGGTTCTTTTCTCTTTTTGTGACGATCTCAATTTAGATAAGGATAAAGCCCTGAAGATTGCTTGCGGGTTCGGCGCGGGTATGGGAAGGAAAGAGGAAGTCTGCGGCGCTGTGAGTGGCGGGATAATGGTAATCGGCGTTAAATATGGCCGGGGAGAAAATGACGACCGGAAAGTAACCGATAATACCTACATAAAGATAAGGGAACTTATGGAGCAGTTTTCCCAAAAGCATGGTACTTATATTTGCCGCCAATTGTTGAATGGCTGTGAGCTGACAACTGAAGAAGGGCAGAAGATATTCAAAGAAAACGATTATCTTAATAAAGTATGCAAACCGTGCGTTAAGAGCGTGGTGGAGATACTTGAGAATGTTGTTAAAACAGAAAAATAAAACAGCGGTTCAGAGGATGAATAAAAAGATTATCAAACCGACACTGTTCGGTAGTGTTTGTGTCGTCTGGCATGTATCAAATAATTTGCCGCGGATTGTCCATGTTCTGTTTTCCAAGCCGGGGTATTCGGCTGAAAATCAGGCATCTGAGCTCTACCCGAATTCCCGGACATCCTCCTGCGCGGAGATCGACACAATAGCGATTTCCATCAAAGCTTATCTCGAAGGAGAGGACATTAAGTTTTCTCTGAATGTAGTTAATCTATCTCAGTGTTCAAAATTTCAGCAATCCGTTCTGCGTGCGACGTACTCAATTCCGCGGGGAAGTGTAAGTACTTACCAACTCGTCGCCGCAAGCTTGGGCATACCGAAAGGAGCGCGGGCGGTAGGGAACGCTCTGGCGAATAATCCGTTTCCCTTCATAGTGCCTTGTCATCGGGTAATCAGCTCAAATAGGCATATTGGCGGTTACGGAGGAGGGATTGAAATGAAGCAGGCTTTACTGGAAAGAGAGGGAATCGGGTTTGATCAGGCAGGGCGCGTGATTTGCAAGTGATTGCATTACGACAAAACGGGATAATCTTTATAAATCATTTGACTTGATAAAATAACGGCGGAGTTGTAATACCAAGTTGCTTTCAAATATTAAAATATTAATTTTTGAAAGCTTACTTGGGATTATACCAATTAGATCAAATTCTTAACATTTGACGCTAATTGGTAAAAAAATATCCTCTAACTAAATCTCCGGAGGAGTTCAATGTACTGGGAAAAAAATGTAGAAACGATAAAGCGTGCCAAGCTGGAGGAATTACAGCTCGGCAGGCTTAAAGAGACGATTGGCAGAACGAAAAAGTCTTTTTACTATGGCAGGCTTTTTAAAGAAAAAAAATTAGGTATCAGCACGGTTAAAAAACTTAAAGATATTCAAAAATTTTCTTTTACAACGAAAGACGATTTGCGCGAACACTGGCCTTATGGTTTTATTGCCGTGCCGAAAGAGGAACTGGTGCGTATGCATTCGTCTTCAGGAACTACCGGAAGAGCCACGGTGGTTTTTCATACTATAAATGATATTGCTGTCTGGTCCAATCTTCTGGCGCGCTGCATGTATATGGCGGGTATGCGCAAAAGCGATGTCTTTCAAAACATGATGACCTACGGCCTTTTTACGGGTGGTCTCGGTTTTCATTATGGAGCGGAAAAAATCGGCGCGTTGATTATTCCCGCGAGTGCAGGGAATTCTAAAAGGCAGATTCAACTGATGATGGATTTCGAAACAACAGCCGTTCACGTCATTCCCAGTTATGCTCTGCACCTATCCACTGTTTTTGATGAATTGAAGCTTGATCCTAGAGAGGATACCAAAGTAAAAATAGCTTTCTTGGGCGCGGAGCCGCATACGGAAAAGATGCGCAAGAAGATTGAGGAGATTTACGGTTATAAAGCTTTCAACTCTTACGGGCTTTCCGAAATGAACGGGCCGGGTGTGGCTTTTGAATGCCCCGAACAAAACGGCATGCATATATGGGAAGATAGTTTTCTGGTGGAAATAATTGACCCGAAAACTCTCCAGCCTGTCGCCGATGGCGAAGAGGGTGAACTGGTAATGACTACGTTGCAAAGAGAAGGTATGCCGCTGCTGCGTTACCGCACTAAGGATTTAACGAGAATTATTCCTGAGCCGTGTCCCTGCGGTCGCACCCACCGCATAATAGAGCGCATCAAGGGAAGAACGGACGACATGCTTATCCTCAAAGGCGTCAATATTTACCCCATGCAGATTGAAAAGAAACTGATGGAGATTTCGGGTGTGGGCACAAACTTCCTCATTGTTTTGGATCGTGAGGGATTTAATGATTTGATTACGGTTAAAGTCGAGGTGGATAAAAAATATTTTTCCGGCGAAATGAAACAGATGGAGGCTTTAAGGAAGAAAATTGTCGAAGAATTAAAAAGCGAAATTTTGGTTACACCCAAAATTGATTTGGTAGAGCCGGATAGCATTCCGAAGGGGGAGGGGAAGGCTATACGGGTGGTAGATAATAGGAAGGATTAACCTTACAAAAGTTTAAGGAGAAAATATTATGATCGCTTATCAGCTTTCCATTTTCGCGGAAAATAAGTCCGGTAAACTTGCTCAGATAACCGGAGTTTTGGCTAAAGAAAAAATAAATATTCGCGCGACGACGATAGCGACGGCGGATACATTCGGCATTATTAATCTGATTGTTGACGATCCAAAACACGCCGAGACGGTGTTGTCCAAAGCGGGTATGACGGTGCATTTGCGCGAAGTTTTAGCTGTTTTAATTCCTGACACTCCCGGCGGACTGGATAATTTAATGCAGTTGCTTTATCAGGGGGAAATCAATATCAATAACGCCTATGGTTTTGTTCTGGAGAGTTCGAAAAAAGCGGTGTTTGTGGTTGATGTCGACCAAATGAAAAAAACGGAAAAGCTTTTGGAACAAAAAGGTTTTAAAACTTTAGACACTCAATCGCTTTCTGCCATGTGATTAAGATTGTATGTAAACAATTTTTTAATTGGAGGAATAATATATGGCGCATGAAGATAAAGGTAAATATTTCAAGAAACATCCTGAGGGTTCTAAAGTGGACGATGATTTAAAGCAGGAAATTATTAATCATATAAAGAAAAATAATATTACCTGCAAAAAAGCGGAGGAAATAGCCGGAGAAGCAGGTTATTCGCTTGAAGAAACCGGTATGGCCATTGATATTTTGAATATTAACATTACTAAATGCCAATTGGGGCTTTTCGGTTATGGTGAGACCAAGAAAATTGTTCAGCCCGCCAAAGAGATAACGTCGGAGTTGAAAGAAAGCATTACGTCAGCGCTGAAAGATGGAACACTATCCTGCGCCGCAGCTTGGGAAATTAGTAAAAAATTAAATATTCCAAGAATGAAAGTATGCGCCGCCTGTGAAGCGCTACAGATAAAGGTTAATCCTTGTCAGTTGGGTGCATTTTAATTTTTTTTAAGCGGATAATTTCAGATAGCTTTGCAGCAATCGAATCATTAAATCGGCATTTTTACGAGTGCCGGCGATAATTTCTTTCATGCTTAAAGGTTTTTTCAGTAATCCATTACCGAAATTATCTATGGAGCAGACAGAAGCGTAAGGCAAATCCAATTCCAGCGCAATCACTGCTTCATTAGCCATAGTCATGCCGACAATATCGGCAAAATTGGCCATCATTTTAATTTCCGCTTTTGTCTCCAGCCGGGGACCCTGCGTTTGCCAATATGTTCCCTTCTTTACAACTTTAATTTTACTGGCGAGCGCGGCCTTGATGAGCTTTTGCCGCACCTTTTCGTTTAGTGACGGGGTGATATGGACGGCTTTGTTTTGTTGAATGGTCGGGGTAGCCGTTAACGTAATAAAATCATCAGGAATAACGATCATTCCCGGGCTTAAGTCTTTTTTTAATGAGCCGGTGGAATTGATGCCCACTATTTCGGTTGTGCCCAGATTTTTCAGGGCTTGTAAATTAGCACGATGATTGATCAAATGTGGTAAAATATAATTAGGGGGGTCATTGTCATGCCGGAGAATCCAGACGATTCTATCTGCGATCAGAACTGATGCACGGCCAAATTTATTTTTTATCAATCTAGTCGCGCTATTTTTTAATAAATCGCTTCTTTCCATTACTAATTTATTGGAAATAACACCCAAAAGACCCATAAAAATCTCCCTTGATATAGATTGTATAGCAAATTAATTAAAAGCAGTCAAAGGAATGAACTCCCTTTTGTGCTGTCAGATAGCATTTGACTTTCCAGGTTCTATTATGACATATACATCTGCGATAAAAAAGTTAAGGAGGGCGCGATTAATGACCAGCCAATTCTTAGGTGTTGCCACCGACGATAATTTTGAAGGTGAAGTTCTGAAAAGCGACAAACCGGTTCTTATTGATTTTTGGGCGCCCTGGTGCAGGCCCTGTAAAGCTATCGGTCCTGTTGTTGAAGAACTTGCCGGTGAATTAAAAGACAGTGTTAAAGTCATGAAATTAAATGTTGATGAAAATCAGAAAACAGCCCTTGATTACGGTGTGCGCAGTATACCCACCCTCATTCTTTTTAAAGAAGGCAAAGTTTTAGATACGCTCATCGGCCTTGTCCCTAAAAAAAGGCTGGAAGATTTTGTTAAAAAAAGTTTTTAAATAGCAAGTTTGCCGAGAGAAAGTTGTGATAGATGGATTTTAAAATATTCAGAAAGATAATTAGATTAAAAATCGTTTTATTAGCTTTATTGCTGCCCTTAATTTTCAGCGGCTGTTCATACCTTAATATTTTTAGTAAAAGTGAAATGGCGAAGTCTTCTCCCGAAGGACTTTACTCACGAGCTTCCGCTGAGTTTAATGACGGCCATTATAAAAAAGCACAAGAATATTTCCTCCGGCTCAAAGAAGAATTTCCATTGCATGATTTAGCCATTTTAGCGGAAGTGGGGATAGCTGATTCCATGTACAGCGATAAGGAATACTCGGTAGCGGAAAACGCTTACAGTGATTTTGTATCTCTCCATCCTGTTAACGAAAATGTTCCTTATGCCATCTACCAGTCGGGAATGTGCCATTACAACCAGATGGGAGATATCGATCGCGATCAGACGGAAACAATTAAAGCCAAAAAGGAATGGGAAAAGCTTGTTGCGCGTTATCCGGAAAGTAAATTTTCCGCTATGGCCGAAAAACTGATTCGAGAATGCAAACAAAAACTGGCGGAACAGGAATTTTATGTGGGGCGGTTTTATTTCAGACAGAAAAAGTATAAGGCAGCCCTTTCGCGTTTTGAAAAGGTGGCGCGAGATTACGCCAATGTCGGCCTTGATTATAAGATAGAATATTACATTAATGAAACCAAAATAAAAATCGCTGAAGAAGAAAAATTAAAATTAAAAAAGGAAGCGGAAAAGAAACAGAAAGAGGGAGAAATATTAAAGAAAGAGATAGAAAAGGAGAAAACTAAAAAAAGCAATAATTAATCAATCTTCTAGTAGTTCTCTTTATTGGAATGAAGATTCAGATACGAATTAATCCAGTTCAACATTTTCCATCATGATCGCTTTCTAATGTACCTATTTCTGTGACAAACTAATTTATTAAACTCCAATTCTAATGAAACTCAGATATTGCAAGCGCAGCACAGTAATATCTGTCAGTTGAATTATCCCATGTGCGAAGCTAAGTGGGTCTCATGATCAGCGAGTCTCAAATCCCACGTCCCTGCCAACTATGTTGGCGGGATTGTTCCTCTTGCGCTTCGAGCTTCACTCCATTTGTTCTCAGCGAAAGTCACAATCGCTTCGCTCCTGGGATAATTCGACTTGCAAATTTCAGTTCACTCCGTTCCTGAAACTTGCGTCTCATTAAAATTCGCGCTTGCGCTCATGGACTATTCGTGATTATTTTAAATATATACAAAATGGAGAAAAAAAGATGTTTAAGAAATTGCGTAATATAGCTCGAACCGGAGCTGCCGGAGTTATTATTCACGGAATAATACGCTTATATTGTACGACTTTTCGTCTGAAAGTAGAAAATGAAGCCGAATGGTTAAATTATCTGGAACAAGGCGGGAAGGTTCTTCTGTGCGGATGGCATCAGCAGTTTTTTGCCGGAATTCGCTTTTTTAAAAAATATAAAAAATATCAACCCGCCTTAATGTCTTCTAAAAGTTTGGATGGGCAAATTGCCGCCGGTATTGCTAAGCAGGCCGGATGTTATACCGTATGGGGTTCTTCTTCTAACAGTGCAAGCGCTGCCCTTAAAGAAATGATCCACAGGTTAAAGGACTACCGGTTCGCATTGCATATCCTGGATGGGCCACGTGGTCCAGCTGGAGTGGTTAAGGCCGGCGCCATTGCTATTGCCCATGGTGCGGGCGCTGTAATTGTTCCCGGAGTTGTAATTGCTGATCGAGCCTGGTATTTGCACAGCTGGGATAGGTTTATGATTCCTAAACCTTTCACCCGCGTTACTATAAAATTTTTTCCGAAAATTGAATTGCCATCGGTAATGAATAAAGCCGAATATGAAAATCAGAGAAAAAGGCTGGAGATTATTATGCAGCCCTATCTGCACCTTTAGATACCATTCCTAAATCAAAGCGCTATCTTTGTTGGCGTCGTTGTCGGCTTCCTCAACGTATAACCTGAAGGTCACACGTTATTAATACGCCTCGTCGCCTTCGCCTAGCCCCACTGATATGGGACAGTTCAACTTGCGAATTCCAGTTCACTTCGTTCCTGTAATTCGAGTTTCACTGCCGCCTCGATATCATCTTTGATTTAGAAACAGCATTATTTGTGTTCCAACCATTTGGTCAGAAGTTTAGTCTCTTTTCCTTCCCATTGAGGCGAATAACGGATTTGTAAAAAAGATTCGTAAAGACTGTCTATTGTTTTTACCGCGTTTTCAATAAGGTAAATTCGCTCCAGAAGGTTTCTCGAAGGGTCTTCCTGAGTTTCCTGCCAGTCTGTTGATGGCATTTTCAGAGACTGAAAATGGAAAGAATCAGCTTTAAATGTAAATTCCCATTCGTTTTGATTATGGATTAGTTTGATTCCCGCCTCTTTAACTTTTTTCCCCTGGCGTATTGCTTCCTTGCCTTCTTTAAGTTCGGCATGGATGCCATGGCAGACAACGCCCTGGGAATATTCACCCTCGCCGGCCTCCAGAGCAATTCTTTTTAAAAAATGAAGTTCAACTTCTTCTCCGTTGGGCGACGTTATCCTGCCGTTGCGTTCCTCTGATTTAAACCAAAGCCAAGTTAAAAATTCGCGGCCAATCAAAGAAACAGCCTTTGTAGATTCAGATTCTTTTGTTATCAGATTATTTTCCTGCGGCGAAAAACGCCGGAGATTCAATGAGAAAGTTTTTTTGAACAAATCAACAAAATCATCAGTCACTTTGTCAGCAAGCGAAGAAAAATAGATTGTGTTTTTTTCCACAGCCCAGCAAACATCGTAAAAAGAAGGTATGGCATCAAGCTTGGTTAGAAGTTCCAATTTTACTTTGTCTTTAATGCCTGAGGCCATTTGTTTGTTGATCCTGTTTTTGCCGCTTTGGACGAGAAAACGTCTTTCTTCTTCCATCAGTTTTATTTTCATTAGTTTGGGTGGTATCAGTTTGCGGTCAATACGCAGAGAAAAAATAAGGTAATCGCCGAGCGCGTAATTAGAATTTTCAAAATCAGTATCCAATATATCGGCAAGAGAAACCCAGCCCAGTCTTTTTTCTTCCGTTGATTTGGGCACATTCCTGAAGGAATTGGCTTTAATCCGGCTGTTGACGAAATTTAAAAAAGCCTGTGGTAACTGGCCATCCACATGAAAACGCGCGAAAGTAAAACTGCCTTTGAGTAAACCCATAATTAACATCTCACCGGCCGCACCGTATATTATTAGATCGGAATATGTCAAGACTTTATGTTGGGGAATTGCCCTGAAAAATCAATTATTTTAGAAATGTATCCGCATAAGAATGACGGATACTTCACGGCAAATAGTAGTAGACGCTATACGTAACAAAAAATGATGAGACTTAATTTTATAGTGTTTGTAAAGTTACTATTGTTCAGGACACTATTCGTACTGTTCGAGGAATTTGTTTAAAGCAGTCTTTAACCAGGCAAAAGATTCTTGTTTGGTTAAAATAAACATATATCCGCTGATGTTTTTTTCGTTAAACTCAAAGACTGTCCTTAAAACAATGGCGAGATTGTCAGGATCATTAAGATTGTCATACACTACACCGCGAATACTTTTGTCAACGACAACGCGGGGTGGTGAATAAGTAATAACATCGCCTAAAAGTTCAGCAATTTTTCCAATGCAAGCGCCGATTAGAATGTTGCCGATCTCCAGAAATGTTTCTATTTCCAGTTCATGAATAGGATTTAAGTCGGGAATTTCATCTCCGCCGTGAAACAGAGAAATTAGTCTTTTTCCTGTTCCCGAGGGGAAAACCAAAAAAGCGTTTCCCTTAAATTTACCCCAGAAATTTTGTTCCACAACGGATACATTATCGTAGTCTTTGATCTCCTTGTTAATGTATTCCGGAAGATCAAAGGCTTGCAGCAGTTTTATATGAGGAACACTGAGGATAACAAAAATATCTATATACTCGGCGAGATCTGAAGTAGCACGGCCAAAAGCGATATTCATGATCTCCTGCAGGAGATCAGTTTCTGCAGTTGTAATTATCTCTTTTGTGTTATCATTTTTCAACATAATTTATCCACGCTCAGATAGAGCATCGTCTGCTTCTTTGATGGCCGCAGCTATTGCTTCCCTTGCCGGTGGCTTTTTTAATACCGAAAAAGCGCCCAAATCATGTGCTTTGGCAACCGCCTTGATCTGTACATCAGCAGTAAGAATTATAACTAATGCTTTTTGATCAAACTTCAAAATTTCTTCCAAAGCCTGAAAACCATTCATAACCGGCATAGTTAAATCCAAGAAAGTGAGATCAGGTTTAAGTTCCTTATATTTTTCCACACCCGTTTGACCATCGGCAGCATCAAACAATTCGTAGTCTTTATCTTTAGGCATACAACTCTTGATGATTTTTATAGAGATGGGAGAATCGTCAACAATTAATATCTTTTTGATCATATAAACCTCTTCTCAAAGTATATTTTATTCGCTTCGCACCATTATTATCATAGTTTATCTAAAATATTTAGATTTTCTTCACTTTATTTCTTGATAATATTGCTCCAGTTCCCGTTTTTAAACTACAACCCGATTGCGTCCTGCATTCTTGGCAGCATAGAGTGCTGCATCCGCCTTTTTCAAGAGCATTTCTGCCGTAGTCGTTTCTTCATTCAAAGTTGATACTCCGAGGCTGATAGTTATGGCAATACTTATGTCCTGATAGCGTAATGTGTGCCGGGAAATTTTCTTCCGAAACCGTTCCGCAAGTATAGTGGCTCTTTCTATAGAAATTTCTGGTAATAAGCAACAGAATTCTTCACCTCCGTAACGTGCTGAAGTATCCTCTATTCTGATATTCTTCTCAATTGTTGTGGCAATTTGCTGTAAGATAAAATCACCACATTGATGGCCATAAGTATCGTTTACTTTTTTGAAATAATCAATATCAAACATGATCATGCTCAGCGGATGGCCGTAACGTTTGGCCCGTTCAATTTCTGCTTCTAAGCATATCTTCAGACTGCGGCGATTGTGTATACCGGTTAAAGCATCTCTCGTGTTCATTTCCATGAGCCTTTGCTCGGAATTTACTGTTTCTGTAACATTATAAACGGCAACGAAAATGTATTCAATAGAACCATCTTCGCCACGCAATGGTCCCATCATACAGCTTTGTTGCATGAACTCAAAATGGGTATCAAAATAACTTGTCGGTTTAAAAGGAAATAAATAGTGATGTAATTTTTGAGAAAAAAACAAAAATTACCAAAAGTACGGATTGTTTTACAGTTATTCATAAAGTGTGGACGTTCTAAATTAGGAAAAGTATTAAAAACGATTGACCCTTTTATCTTATCAGAATCAATACCGCTATGCAGCTGCATCCAGCGGTTCCAGTGGCGGATACGTAAATCTTTATCCAAAATGACAAGACCGATATCAACCATGTCAAATACCTGGAAAAAAATCATTGAATTCTCAGTACTGTCGTCCATGCCCTCTAACTTCTATCAATTATCTTAATTTCTTTATAATGTTACAAAAACTGAGTGTAGTCATAATATGGAAGCATTTTAGAGTTAATATTTTTTGCATATTTTATAGAAAATAATGGTTATATTGACAAAACTGATTAAAATATATATGAATATTATACCGTACAATTACTTAACCTGTAGGGTTAGAAAGAATAAATATTTGAAAAGATGAAAAAATGAACCTGAATAATCTGGCCATATCGTTCATTGAACTCGATCCTGAAAAACTTTCGGAATTGGATGAGTTCAAAAAAAATCTGGTTCTTTCCAAAGGGAAGGCCAGTGGACATCTTAAAGATGTTTTGGGAAAGGCTTGTGCCGAGGTCGAGGCTTGGTCCGGCCAAGATCCAGAATTGCGCCGGGCGGGGATAGTCCGTCTGGGAGAATTATTGGAGCAGGCCATGGAATTTAGCGAGGGAAAACCCTTCGGCGCAAAACCGGAAAAACCCCGTACCATCCCGTCGGAGACAGCAGGATCAAGGAATATTACCCTATCCAAGGAGTTTGACGCGGATTTACTAAATGAGTTTATTGTAGAGAACATGGAATTAACTATCATGGCCGAGTCAGCCATTTTGGATTGGGAAAAGAATCCGGGTAACCAAGAACTACTGAACACTATCTTCCGGGGTTTTCACACCATCAAAGGAACCTCTGCCTTCCTCAATCTTGACTGCGTCAAGGATCTGGCCCATCTTGTGGAATCAATGCTGGTCCGGGTCAGGGACGGCCAGGATAATTTCACCGCCGGCCATGCCGATCTGGCCCTTAAATCGCTGGACATGATCAAGATCATTATGGAGCGGATGAAATTATCCGGTCCAGGCCGGCAAATAGAACTGCCTTTAGGCCATGAAGAGCTGCATGAAGCATTGAGAAATTTTCAGCTCCGGTACCCGAGATCCAAAAGTCAATGATCAATCAGTCAAGCCGGAATTCAAGGAATCGCTAGCCAGGAAAGACGGAGAAACTTCGGCTGATCAGTCCTTGGCCTCCATCCAGGCTACGGACCCGGTTTCCGAGTCCACTGTCAGGGTCAAGGTCGACCGGTTGGACAAGCTGCTGGATACGGTGGGAGAACTGGTGATCGCCCAGACTATGGTGGGACAGGATGAACTGATCGTCAACGGAAAACATCACGAGCTTGGTAAAAAGATATCCCATGCCGATAAAATAGTACGAGAACTACAGGACCTTAGTATGATCCTGCGTATGGTCCCCCTGAAGGGCACCTTCCAGAAAATGGCCCGGCTAGCCCGCGACCTTTCCCAGAAGAACGGTAAAATTGTGAACTTCATCACCGAGGGCGATGAGACCGAGATCGACCGTAACATGGTGGACATGGTAGCCGACCCTCTGGTCCATCTGGTCCGGAACGCAGTTGACCACGGCATTGAAACGCCGGAGGAGCGCCGCCGAATCGGGAAATCCGGGGAAGGCCGCATTTATCTGACGGCTGGTCATGCCGAAGGCAGCATAATACTTACGGTCTGGGACGACGGCCGGGGACTCAGCCGCCAGAGGATAGTGGACAAAGCGATGGCACGGGGCTTGATAGATTCGGCCGAACGGATGACTGATCAGGATGTTTGGCAGATGATATTCCATCCGGGCTTCTCTACCGCTGAAAAAGTGACCGAGGTCTCGGGCCGGGGAGTAGGCCTGGATGTGGTGCGCCGGACGGTGGAAGAACTGCGGGGCCGGATAGAAGTTCAAAGTTCGGAAGGTCGGGGTTGCGCCTTCATTATGAGAATGCCCCTGACCATGGCAATCATCGACGGAATGGTGGTTAAAGTGGGATCACAAAGATACATCCTGCCCACCGCCAACATCCAAAAAGCGGTCAGGCCGGCGGAGTCCGATATCCACACGGTGAACCAAAGAGCCGAGATGCTTAACTTCAGGGATGAATTCCTGCCGATTTTCAGGCTGCACCGGTTGTTCGATATACCGGACGCCCAGACCGAGCTCACCTCCGGTCTGCTGGTGGTGATCGGTGAGGGCCTGCAACATTGTGCCATATTTGTAGATGATCTTATTGCTCAAACTCAGGTGGTTACCAAATCGCTGGGCAAGGGAATCAATAATGTGGCGGGAGTGGCCGGCGGAGCCATCATGGGTGATGGCACCGTAGGTTTGATCCTGGACGTTGCCGGAATAATCAGCATGGCCCGACAGCGATTAAATATAACAACGTAATAAATAGGCCACAGATTAGGAGGAAAAAGCATGAACAACGCAACTGCAGTTAAGGAAAATAAGTCCATCAAGGTTGATCCCCGAGCCGGTAAATACCTGACCTTTTTCCTGGCCAGCGAAGAATACGGAGTAGAGATCCTCAAGGTGCAGGAGATCATCGGACGGATGCCGATCACACCGGTGCCGCTGACCTCCAAGTATATCCGGGGGGTCATCAACCTGCGGGGCAAGATCCATCCCATCATGGACCTTAAAATCAAATTCGGCATGGACCAGAGCCAGATCACCGACGAGACCTGCATCATCGTCATCAAAACCGCAAGCATGATGATGGGGATCTTAGTGGACAAGGTTTCGGAGGTGGTGAACGTGGCTTCTGTGGACATAGAAGATACTCCCTTCTTAGGAGCGGATGTTGATACCGAATATCTTTTGGGAGTGGGCAAGATCGGAGGGCGGGTGCGCCTGCTGCTGGATATCGAAAAAGTTATCACCGCTTCCGATATTATTCACCTGAAAAAGGCTGCCAGCGAAGAAAACGAAGAGACCGGGGACGAATCCAAAGGAGCAAACACTAAAGTAAATAACGGGGCCAACAATAAAAAGGAGGAGAAGCATGTTTAACAACGTCAAAATCGGTGTCAAGATCATTGGGTGCTTCGCGCTGATCTTTGTAGTTGTGACGGCGATGATGCTCTCCGGTGCTAAAGCAAGAATGGACGCATTGCACGGGTTAGATACGATGTACAGCCAGTATTTAGTGGCCCTCCGGCAAATTGGAGAGCTGAAGGCCAACCTCGAGAAAATGGAGGGATCTCTTTATCATTATATTGCAGTGCCCTCAGAACGTAATAATACCCTGGCAAGCATTAAGCAGGAAACAAATTTAATAGATCAAATTGTTGTGGCCTATAAAGGCAAAGAGCTGGCTCCCGAAGAAAAGAAACTGATATCCGATTTCGAATCCGCTTGGACCGAGATGCAGCGGGGCTACCGGGATCTGATCAGCAATATACAGGCCAATGATAGACTGGGAATGGACCGATTGTTGGCTGATAGAAGCTATTTGATCGAAGTCCAGAAGAATACTCTAACCGCGGTTCGTAACCTCAATGATTATAACACCAGCCGGAACGAAGCAGCCATCAATGCAAACGCTAAGGCCAAAGGTGGTTGGTCGGGTATCCTGTGGTTATTTTCATTTTTTGGCATACTTCTTTTAGTAGCCATGTCGATAATGCTGACCCAATCTATCACCGAACCGCTGAAGAAGATATCGCTGATGATGCAGGAGATTGAGAAGGGGCACCTCTCCAACCGGTTTAACATGGCCCGAAAGGATGAAATAGGCAGTCTGACTAGGTCCATGGATATGTTTATGAACAACCTTCAGCAAAATTTCGTATTAAACGTACAGAGGATCGCTGAGGGCAACATCGATATCAATACAACCATAATCGACGACAAGGATGAGATTGGACCTATTTTTAAAAATATGGTGGACCACATGAATAAACTAAGTAATGAAGTGACTACTATGACTATAGCGGCAATGGAAGGTAAATTAGACGTCCGCGGCAGTAAAGAGGGTTTAAAGGGCACCTTTAGGCACTTAATTCATGCTTACAATAAAACCCTGGATTCGATATTGGGCCCGATCAACGAGGCGTCAGAGGTACTGGCTCGTATAGCCAACAAGGACATGACCGCCCGTGTCAAAGGTGATTATAAGGGCGACCATACCAAGATCAAAGAATCCATCAATCTGGTGGTGGAGAATCTGGACAAGGCGCTGCAGCAGGTGGCCATCGGCGCGGAGCAGGTGGCCTCGGCGAGCGTACAGGTAAGCACCGGAGGGCAGTCGTTGTCGCAGGGGGCCAGCGAGCAGGCGAGTTCGTTGGAGGAAGTGTCCAGCAGCCTGCAGGAGATGTCCTCCATGACCAAGCAGAACGCCCTTAACGCCAGGGAGGCCAAGGGGGTGGCGGAGCAGGCCCGGGGCAGTGCCGACAAGGGAGTGGAGAGCATGAACCGGATGTCCTCGGCTATCAACCAGATCAAAACGTCCTCCGCTGCCACAGCCAAGATAGTGAAGACCATAGACGAGATCGCCTTCCAGACCAACCTGCTGGCCCTGAACGCAGCGGTGGAAGCTGCCCGGGCCGGGGATGCCGGCAGGGGATTTGCAGTGGTGGCCGAGGAAGTAAGGAATCTGGCGATGCGTAGCGCGGAGGCGGCCAAGAATACCGCCAACCTGATTGAGGAAGCGGTAAAAAACTCGGAGAACGGCGTAGCCATAAATTCCGAGGTCTTGAAGAACTTCCAGGAGATCACCGAAAAAACCAATAAGGTCAGCCAGGTGATGGCGGAGATAGCAGCGGCCTCAGATCAGCAGGATCAGGGGATTAGCCAGCTGAATAAGGCGGTGGAACAGCTGAACCAACTGACCCAACAGAACGCGGCCAACGCCGAGGAATCAGCCAGCGCGGCCGAGGAGATGTCCTCGCAGTCCGAAGAGATGCGCAGCATGGTGGCCGGCTTCAAGCTTACCGGCTACGGTGATTTAAATCAGTCTCTGCTGGCTAGCGACAGCCAATCGCGTCTGCTGCATGACCTGGCCATAGGGAAAAAAGGCGGCAAGGCCATATCCGGCCTCCAGCACGATCCCTGCAAGGTGATACCGCTGGATGAGTCCGATCATAATATCTTAAAAAGGTTCTAACTTATAGTAATAGATTTTCAAACAGCATCAGATGGCTGTGCTAAATATCACTCAAGTGGAGAAATAAAATAAAAGACAGGCCTATTCCAGAAAGGAGAGCAACGGTGCGTATCGGGATAAAAATCATGCGGACAGAAGCCGAAGGTCGAAACGAACCAAGTACAGACTAACTAGAAAATTGCAAAAGAGGGAATATAAGTCATGAGGATAAACGTGATTAACAACATCAAGGTCGGCGTAAAGATGATAGGGAGCATTATACTTGTTTGTATACTTACGGGAGCGTTACTCCTGGTTGAGCGTGAAATAAGACAAAATTCATTGCATAAGCTGGATTCGGTGTATGGCAAGTATATAGAGACAGTCCGAGAAACTGGGGACCTGAAGACTAGCCTTGATAAAATACAGAAGGATCTTTATTACTATATTGCAGTGCCCTTAGCACGTAATAATACATTGGCAAGCATTAAGAAAGAAACAAATTCAATAGACCAAATTGTTCAGACCTATAAGAGCAAAGAGCTGGCTCCCGAGGAAAAGAAGATTCTCTCTAATTTCGACGCCGCCTGGCTCGAGATGCAGCGGGGCTATAAGGAAATAATGAAGGTGGCGGATGGCGGCAAAAATGATGAGGTTGCCCGCCTGCTAGCCGATGGAAGCTATATAATTAAAGCCCAAAATAAAACCTTAGCTGCGGTTCATGACCTCAGTGATTACTTTGTCAGCAGGAAAGAAGAGAATGTAAGGGAAACTAGAGATCAAACCGGAGGTTCTTCGTCTTTAATATTAATATTAGTGGCTATTGGGCTGGTTTTGGTGATAGCCGTAGTAGTAATGCTGAGCGTATCCATCACCCAACCCTTGAAAAGGGGAGTACTGATGATGGAGGAATTGAAACGGGGTCACTTCTCCAAACGGTTGCATTTTAACAGAAAGGATGAAATAGGCGAGCTGACCCATGCCATGGATCAGTTTGCGGACCATCTTCAGCAAAATGTCATATTCAACATTCATCAGATATCAGAAGGCAATATCGATATTAAGCCTGCCATAATCGACGATAAGGATGAGATAGGTCCGGCGCTTAATAAAATGATTAATGCCATCGGCTCGATGAGCGATGAGATCAAGAGATGTTGCGTTGCCGCGCTTAAAGGCGACCTTTCGTATAGAGCCGATGCAAAATCTTTCCATGGTAAATATCAGAAAATCGTCCAGGGCTTCAACGATACAATAGACGCGGTAACGGCCCCACTCGAGGAAGCGTCGGAAGTTTTAGTAAAACTGGCTCATAGGGACCTGTCGGCGCGGTTACAGCGCGATTATAAAGGGTTTTACGACCAGATCAAAAAAACCATAAATGCGGTTTGTAAGAACCTGGATAAGGCCTTGCAGCAGGTGGCGATTGGCGCGGAGCAGGTGGCCTCGGCGAGCGTCCAGGTAAGCACCGGCGGGCAGTCGTTGTCTCAGGGGGCTAGCGAACAGGCCAGTTCGCTGGAAGAAATCTCCAGCAGTCTGCAGGAGATGTCCTCCATGATCAAGCAGAACGCCCTTAACGCCAGGGAGGCCAAGGGGGTGGCGGAGCAGGCCCGGGGCAGTGCCGACAAGGGAGTGGAGAGCATGAACCGGATGTCCTCGGCTATCAACCAGATCAAAACGTCCTCCGCTGCCACAGCCAAGATAGTGAAGACCATAGACGAGATCGCCTTCCAGACCAACCTGCTGGCCCTGAACGCAGCGGTGGAAGCTGCCCGGGCCGGGGATGCCGGCAGGGGATTTGCAGTGGTGGCCGAGGAAGTAAGGAATCTGGCGATGCGTAGCGCGGAGGCGGCCAAGAATACCGCCAACCTGATTGAGGAAGCGGTAAAAAACTCGGAGAACGGCGTAGCCATAAATTCCGAGGTCTTGAAGAACTTCCAGGAGATCACCGAAAAAACCAATAAGGTCAGCCAGGTGATGGCGGAGATAGCAGCGGCCTCAGATCAGCAGGATCAGGGGATTAGCCAGCTGAATAAGGCGGTGGAACAGCTGAACCAACTGACCCAACAGAACGCGGCCAACGCCGAGGAATCAGCCAGCGCGGCCGAGGAGATGTCCTCGCAGTCCGAGGAGATGCGCAGCATGATAGCGGGGTTCAAGTTGACCAGCAGTACTGAGTTAACCCAGACGCTGTCGGCCGGCAGCCAATCGGGGCATTTGCTGCAAAACACCGGCCTTCAAGAGAAAGAGTTCAAAACCAAGTTCGGCCTTCAACCCGATCCCAGAAAGGTGATACCTTTGGACGACAGAGACAACAGTATATTAAACACTTTCTAATCTTCCCAACGGATAATATTTGAAAGTCCCTTTCTCTCCTTTTCAATAGGCAGAGAAAGGGACGATGAAAAGGTGACAATAAACAAATATGATGGATTCAGAATCAAAAAATCTTTCGACAGATTATTATTCCTTAAAACTTTCTTCTCAGCAGTTTGATAAAATCAGTCGGCTTGTCTATCAAGTTTCGGGGATAGATCTGCATGAGGGCAAGGAAGAACTGGTCAAAGCCCGGCTTATAAAGCGGCTCAGACATTTGGAGCTTTTCGGTTTCGATCGTTACCTTAAATACCTGACAAACGATAAAAGCGGGGCCGAGGTCCGGGCTATGGTGGACGTTTTGACCACCAACAAGACCAATTTTTTCAGGGAGTCCGAGCATCTGGATTATTTAAGGAATGAAATAATCACCGGATTAGGGAAGGAACAGATCAGAATCTGGAGCGCCGGCTGTTCTTCTGGCGAAGAGCCCTATTCCATAGCCATCACTTTATGTGAAGCCATTCCCGATATTGGGAAACGTGACATCAAGATTCTGGCTACCGACATCTCGGATCGGATGATGGAGCAAGCCCGCCAAGGCTTGTATGATGAGGAAACTCTCAAGGGTATGTCGCTTCGATTAAAGCATAGGTATTTTGAGCACGCTGAGGCCGGGATCAGCCATAGATACCGGGTGATTCCCCAACTGCAGTCAATGGTCAGATTTGCCAAGCTTAACCTGATGGAGGAATGGCCAATGAGAGGGCTGTTTGATGTCATATTCTGCCGCAATGTGATGATTTATTTTGACAAGCCGACCCAGGAGAAACTGGTAAAAAGGTTCTGGTCTCAGTTGCGGGCAGGCGGATATTTAATGGTAGGGCATTCGGAGAGTCTGACCTTTATGGCCCACGATTACCGCTACATAAAGCCAGCCGTGTACCAAAAGGTTAAAGTACCGGTCACGGCCCATAAAAAGTTGGCCAGGCCAGATGGGAAGTAACAGTTTATGGTTTACACAATAGGCGTGGCCGACATGAAAATATCCAGCGACAATCCGGATATGCTAATTACTTACGCTTTGGGTAGCTGCCTGGGAATAGCAGTCTATGATCTCAAGCTGAAAAGGGCGGGTCTGCTGCACTGCATGTTGCCGGATTCCAGCATTGACCGGAACAAGGCAGCCGGAAACCCCTATATGTATGTGGATAGTGGGATGAAAGCTCTACTGGACAATTTCTACCGGAACGGTTCCTGTAAAGATAACCTTATTATCCGGGTGGCCGGAGGATCCAGCTCAAAAGTAAATGAGGAAGAAGACTTTTTTAAGATCGGCAACCGCAATTTTGTAAGCCTGCGCAAATATTTATGGAAAGAGGGCCTGATGCTTAAGGCTTATGATGTGGGGGGGTACGGTTCACGCACCGTGACCTTGGAAGTAGAAAACGGAAAGATGCTAATCAAATCGCAATGTTCCCTTAAACAGCTGTAAGCAGCGGCTGATTTTTTAGCAAACAGGCATCAGCTTAAGATATAAAAACAGGAGACGGCAAAATGGCATTAAATACTCTGGTGGTCGACGACAGCTCGGTGATGCGTTCGATCATTATAAAAACCCTGAAACTGTCAGGCCTGCCTTTGGGCGATATTTGGGAGGCAAAAAACGGTGAGGAAGGCCTGCGCATTATACAAGACAAATGGATAGATCTGGCCCTGATTGATATCCACATGCCGGTCATGGATGGGGAGGAAATGTTGACTCGGCTGAGGGAGAACGACCAGTATGAAAATCTGCCGGTGATCGTAGTCAGTTCGGAGAGCGCCCCCGGCAAGATAGAGAAGATGCTTAAACTGGGCGCCACCTTCATCCATAAGCCATTTACACCGGAAATCTTGAAAGAAGTAATAGTAGCAGTTACGGGGGTGAGCAATGAAGACACAGATTAAGAAGGTTCTCATAGAGTCTACGGTTAGAACTTTTGAGGATCTCTGTTTTATGTATCAGGAGCCGGAACTCAAAGATGCTCAAGAAAATCTGCCACTGGAGGCCGCAGCCGAGGTGAAATACCGGAGCGACGATTTTACCGGTAAGCTTCTGATCGAGACTCGGGGCGGTCTGTTTTCGGCCATCGCCACCAATATTTTAAGCAATGACGATCCCATCGCCCAGCAGAAAAAAGACGCCCTAGGAGAAATCGCTAATATAATTTGCGGAAATATTGTACCCTCCCTTGGCGGGGGCGGGCGGGAGTATAAAATTGAAACCCCCAGATCTTTAAACAAAGATGATCTGCTAAAAGAGGCATGGCAGGAGGAACCCATGGCTGAGATTACTTTGAATTTCAACGATGGGCGGGCCGACATCAAATTATTTATGGATGGCTACTCTGCTACTAAGGAGAAAAAGAGTGATTAAGGTTTTGGTGGTTGATGATTCGGCTCTGGTTCGCAAGTTGCTGACCGAGGAACTTTCCCTCTATAGCGACGTCGAGGTGGTAGGAGGGGCTATTGATCCCTACGTGGCCCGCGACAAGATAGTCCGGCTTAAGCCCGATGTGATCACTCTGGACCTGGAAATGCCGCGGATGGACGGGCTTTCATTTTTATCCAAGCTGATGAAATACCACCCGCTGCCGGTGGTAGTGGTAAGTTCTTTAACCCCCGGCAATAGTCAGAACGCCATCCGGGCTCTGCAGTTGGGGGCGGTGGAAGTGATCTGCAAGCCTGGATCCAGCTTGTCGGCCCCAGGCCTATCCCAAAGTCTGATCAAAGCTATCCGTGCGGCATCCCGGGCCAAGGTGGCCAGAACGGCAGTGGTAGAGCCTGGGGGTGAAGATAGCAACCCGGGATATAAAATTTCGCTTAAAACCACTCACAAAATTATTGCGATAGGCGCTTCCACCGGTGGGACAATAGCCGTAGAAAACCTTCTGACCAAGATGCCCTTGAACATTCCCGGGATCCTGGTGGTGCAGCATATGCCGGAATATTTCACCGCCAGTTTCGCAAGCCGCTTGAATACCGTCTGCAAAATCGAAGTGCGGGAGGCCAAGGACGGTGACACTGCGGCTCCGGGACTGGCCCTGATAGCTCCCGGCGGGCACCACATGTTGTTAGAGCGCAGCGGAGCCTTTTACCAGGTCAGGATCAAAGGCGGCCCCATGGTCCATCACCAGAGGCCCAGCGTAGACGTCCTGTTCCATTCGGTGGCCAAACAGGCCGGGGCCAACGCTATGGGGGTGCTGCTGACCGGAATGGGGGCCGACGGAGCCGATGGGCTTCTGGCCATGAGGCAAAGCAAAGCTTATACCATAGCCCAGGATGAGGCCAGTTCAGTGGTCTATGGAATGCCCGGGGAGGCAGTCAAACTGGGGGCCGCCTGCGAGGTCTTACCGCTGGCCGAAATTTCCGGGCGGATAATAAAGCGGTTGTCCGGAGAAGAAAAAGACGAAGAATTACGGGAATGAGCCCCAAGGCAATCTTTGGTTTCATTGAGGTCGTTCGTCAATAGTGGACACCAAACGTTTCATGCTGCCAGTCGTTTTTCATAGAAACATTGTTCATAAGCAGAGGGAGAGAGGAAACCGAGTCTGGCCTGCCTTCTCTGCCGATTATAGAAAATCTCGATGTACTCTGTGATGTCTTGTACAGCCTCCTGTCGCGTTGCATACCGGCAATGGTGAATCTGTTCATTTTTGAGCACGCCCCAGAAGCTTTCCATGGGGGCGTTGTCGTAGCAATTCCCCTTGCGACTCATGGATGCCCTCATCCCGAACCGGTCAAGCAATGAAGAATACTCCAGGACACAATACTGGCTGCCCCGATCCGAATGGTGAATCAAACCCGCCGCAGGTCGCTTGACCGTTACCGCCCGCAAAAGGGACTGGCTGACAAGATTCTTGGTCATCCTTTCTCCCATGGCATAGCCTACTACTTCTCCAGTAAAAAGATCCTTATGACCGGCAAGATACAGCCAACCTTCACCCGTGGGAATATATGTAATATCTGTCAACCAGATCTGGTTAGGCGCCGAGGCCACAAACTTCTGCGCCAGTAGATTCTCTGCCACGGGTAAAGAATGGCGGGAGTCTGTCGTAAACTTAAACCGCCGTTTTTGACGACAACGCAAACCCAGCTTCCTGCGAATCCGCTTGATCCGATAAACACCCACAACGACTCCGTTTTCTGACAAATCCCGCTGCAAACGCTCAGGCCCATACGTCTGGCGGGTACGTTTATAAGCAGCTTGTATCTCCAATTCCAGCCTTTCCTCTTCCTGTTGTCGGCTGGAAAGCGGACATTTGATCCAAGCATAATATCCGCTCTTTGTTACATCCAATACACGGCACAACAACACAATAGGATAGGCGAGTCGCAACTCCTTGATCAACGCGTACCGTTCAGAGACTCCTTGGCAAAGTACGCGGCCGCTTTTTTTAGGATGTCTCGCTCCATTTTGGCCAGGGACAGCTCTCTCTTTACTTGCGCCAATTCCATCTCCATCTCCGTGAGTGGACGCAGACCCTTACCAACCTCTCCAAGATTTCCCGCCTTGAAAACCCTTATCCAGCGCTCTAATGTTGATTTCGGCAAAGATAATCGCTTGGATATCTCCATTACTGATAAACCGCCTTCCGTCATCATCTTGACCGCTTCCTCTCGAAATTCTTTCGTATATCGCCCCTGCGGTACTCTTGCCATTTTAACACCTCCGTCTTCCTTTCTATCTAAGCATTGGTGTCCATCTTTTTCAACCTACCACACTATGCGCCTGGTATAATTCATCCAACAAGTTTCAGTTCACTTTGTTTTTGAAGCTTGGGTCTCATGATCAGCGA